>JBDRBD010000107.1:0-2215 GCA_043823025.1 Candidatus Omnitrophota bacterium
CCCTCTTTTTCCTGGTCCTCGGCAGCATCATGATCCCTCCGCAGGTTCTGATGGTGCCGATTTTCATCCTGATGAAAAATATCCGCTGGCTCAATACGTACTGGGCGCTGACGGTGCCGTCGCTTGTCATCCCCTTCAATGTTTTCTTCATGCGCCAATATATCTCGGCCCTCCCTCGCTCTCTGGAGGACACCGCACGGATCGATGGTGCGGGTGATTTTCAGATTTTCTTCAGGATCGTCCTGCCGCTGTCAAAGCCGGCCCTGGCCGTCGTCGGAATCAATACCTTCATCGGGAATTGGAACACCTTCCTTTATCCCTTCCTCCTCACCAATACCGCGGAGATGCGGACGCTCCCGGTGGGGCTTGCCCTTTACAAAAATTTACAGGGGGTCGATTGGGTTCATCTTTTGGCCGGCGCAAACCTTACCGCGCTTCCTGCCATTCTCCTTTTCCTCCTTTTCCAGCGGTACATCATCACCGGAATCAGAGCCGGCACAGAAAAGCGCGGACGGTTGCCCTAGATTGAACCTTCGAATAGCCGAAAGGTTTCTCGGGAGGGGGGAGAAAGCGCCAAGGGTGCTCCGTTTTTCGGAATGGCGCCCAGGAACGGGGCCGGTTCAAGCGGAATGGGGGAAACCTGTTCCGGGAAGGAGCGTTCCAGCATTCGTGTCCCTCCATCCGGAACCGCAAGCGGCATCTCGTGCAGCACGGCACGGAACGAAACGGTGGCATCCACAGCGTCTACTGGATCATGATGAGGGTAACTGCCGCCCCCTTCCCCGATAACGCTCGGAAGAGCGCCGCTCTCCCGCTGAATGAAGCGGAGCGATAGCAAAAGCCGTTCTGCGAGACTCCGGTTCCCAAGTACCTGAGCCGCCGCTGCCGCACCCGCAGTTCCTTCACTCCAAAAGGACGTCAGATCGCTCGTGGTGTGAATGGAAAAACCATGGAGAAGTTTTCCGTTATAGGGAACCGTTGTCAGATACTTCAGAAGCCATGGGAGACTGTTGTAGGAAGCGGGGTTCATTTCTAAAAGGTCGTTTGCCAGTCCCAAGGCGATGACCGGTAAGTACTGGGCATCGGCCATCATCGTGTCGCTGACATTCACGTCCCCCTCGAGATTCAAAAGCCCTACTTCAAAGTGATCCTTATTCCACATCTTTTGTGTCAGCCAGTCGGCAATCCACCGGGTTCTCTTGGCATAAAACACTTTTCGGCCCTCATCCGTTTCCACCTGCCAGAGCCGGAAAAGGAACATCAGCGCCCTGGCGTTATGTTCGGTGCTCGTCCAGGAATAAGGAGAACCGACGGCATCCCTCCCGCCCTGGATGGACCCGAAAAGCGGGGTGTCGGGGTTAGACTGCAATTCCAGAATGTAACCTGCAGTTTTCCTGGCTGCATTCAGATATGACGGCTCTCCCGTTGCTTCATAAAGGTCCAAAAGGCCCCGGGCCGCAACCGCCTGGGCACCGATATAACGCTCCCGATGAATGGGCGTTCCTTCAAGATCATAGGTATTCGACCAGCTTCCGTATTGATCCTGCATGCTGACAAGGGCATCTCCAATCTTCCGGGCCGCAACCACGGCGCCGATATTCGAAAAATAGCTGAGGAGCTGACCGTTGTTGTAAAGATGCGAAGCGTCCTTCCCCGCATAACTCCTGACAAGGCCTGAAGGCGCAATTTGTCCTTCGAGGAACAGATAGGCCTTCTCAGAGCTTTCTTCGATTGAATAGGGAATGTCGGCGGGATGAATTTCGCTGGATGGAACAGGCGCTGTGGGTTTTTCGTCGCATCCCAGGAAGGCAAAAACCGATGCGAGCGTCGAGCCGCCCACTGCAAGTCCAAATAAGGTCAATCCTGTTTTGGTAATGAGTCTTCGATCGCGGAAAAATTTTCCGCCTTCCTGAATTTCACTACGCAAAAGATCCTTGGTATTCCCATCCTGTGCCGCGCTTTTTGCCCGTAAGTGGGAGGGGTGGGATTCGGCAAATAGAGACACCGCCTCGGATGCGGAAAAAAACAAAGCGCAGGCGAGGACCAGGATCCCGATTCGATTTCTGTTGTTATGCATCAGTTTCATCAGATTTTTCTACTACCTTAATAGTATACATGAAATCAGGCCATGTTGTGCTTGAATAATAACTAGATGTTGTGTCGCTTAACACAACAAATCAAATACAAAAAATTTCTTTTCTTATTGAAATATTTA
>JBDRBD010000108.1:0-2806 GCA_043823025.1 Candidatus Omnitrophota bacterium
CTCTTGCTGATCGAGCCAAAACTCATCGCTCCGGTTACAAAACGTTTCATGATTGTCTCTGCGGACTCAACCTCATGAATCGGAATAGGATTTGTTTTCTTGAATTTGAGAAGTCCTCTCAACGTCGCCGGATTTGCCGACTGGTCATTCATCAATCGTGCAAATTCCTTATATCGCTCATAGTCGTTCGTTCGTACGGACTCCTGAAGCGCTGCGATACTCTCAGGGTTCCAAAGGTGAAATACGCCGTCTCTTCTCCACTGATACACTCCGCCATTCCCCAGGAACGGGTTCTGGGCCTCCAGTCCAAAATAGGCCTTCTTATGTCTGGCAATGGTTTCATCCGCTATTTCCTCTACGCCAGCACCTTCAATTCTTGATGTTGTGCCGGTGAAATATGTTTCGATAAATTGCCTGTTTAACCCCAATGCTTCAAAAATTTGGGCGCCGCGGTAACTCCTGAGAGTTGAAATGCCCATTTTGGACAGTATCTTTAACATACCGTCGGTAAGGGCCTTCCGATAATGGCGCAGCGCTTTTTCGTTGCCGATGGAAATTTCGCCATTTGCGATAAGGTATTCGATAACCTCATAGGCAAGATACGGATTCACACCGTCTGCACCGTAACCAAAAAGGAGCGCCATGTGGTGCACCTCGCGCGGTTCTGCGGTCTCAACGAGGATGCCGACCTCCGACCGGATCGTTTTCCTCACCAGGTGCTGATGCACCGCACTGACCGCCAAGAGTGCGGGCAGGGCGACATTCTCCTGATCGACTCCACGATCGCTCAAAATAATAAACGAATACCCTGTTTCTACAGCGTATTCTGCCTCATAGCTGATTCGCTCCAAGGCCCGCAGGAACGCCTCCCTTCCGCCCGATCTGTCAAAAAAGGCGAAGATCGTCTTGGTTTTGAAACCGTTGAGGGTGATATCCCGTATTCTTTCCGTCTCCTCGTTCGTCAAGATCGGATTTTTGACTCTCAATTTATGACTGTGCAAAGGAGTTTCTTCCAGGATGTTTTTTTCGGGACCGATAAAACTTTCGAGACTCATCACTAATTTTTCCCGGATCGGGTCTATTGCGGGGTTGGTCACCTGCGCAAAGAGCTGTTTAAAATAGTGATAAAGAAGCTGTTCCCTTTGTGAGAGAATGGCGTGGGGTGTGTCATTCCCCATCGAACCGACGGGTTCTTTGCCCTCCTCTGCCATGGGCTTGAGAATCACCTTCAGATCCTCGCGCGTATAATTAAAGGCCTTCAACAACGAAAGAAGATCATCCGGTTTTTGACGGAGTTCCTCTGCACCTAAAAGGCTGGCCAGTTCAATCATATTTTCGCGGTTCCATCTGCCATACGGCTGCCTTCCGGCAACCTCTTTTTTGATTTGTGCGTCCGCGACGACACGCCCCAGGCGAGTGTCGATGAGAAATATCTTTCCGGGTTCAAGCCTTCCGGAATACTCGATCTCAGCAGGGTCTATATCCGCAACGCCGACTTCTGAGGCCATCACGACAACGTTCTGCTTTGTGATGAGGTAGCGGGCGGGACGCAGACCATTTCGGTCCAGCACCGCTCCCACTTTTTCACCGTCCGTAAAAGCGATGGCTGCGGGACCATCCCAGGGCTCCATGAAACAAGCATGGAATTGGTAAAAATCCTTAAGCGCTGGGTCCATCCGAGCATCCTCTTCCCAGGCGGCGGGGATTAACATCATCATGGCATGTACCAGGGATCTACCCGAGAGGGTCAAAAGCTCAAATACATTGTCTATCGTGGCTGAGTCACTGCCGCCTTCGACGATGACCGGCTTCACCTTTTCGACGTCATTGCCAAAAAGTTCGCTCACCATCAGCCGTTCCCTGGCGCGCGTCCAGTTGATATTGCCCCTTAACGTATTGATTTCGCCGTTGTGCGCCAAAAACCTGAACGGCTGGGCCAGGTCCCAGGTAGGAAAGGTATTTGTGCTGAACCGGGAGTGGACAAGACAGATGGCACTTTGAATACTCTCATCGTTCAGGTCTTGGAAAAAGCCTCTTAACTGCGAGGGCATCAGCAGTCCTTTATAACTGAGCGTCCTGGAGGAAAGATTTGTGATATAGAAAAAGGATTGTTGTACCAAACCGGCTGTCCGGACGGCGCTTTCAACTTGCTTACGAATCACATAGAGCTTTCTTTCGAAAGCCAGGGGATCCTCCGGCACTTCGTCCCTCCCGACAAATATCTGATAAATCTGCGGCATGGTTTCCCTGGCGGTTTTCCCGATAACGGAGCTGTCCACGGGAACACTGCGCCAACCCAAAAGCACTTGCCCTTCTTCGCGGATAATCTTCTCGAAAAGTTCCATACAAATAGTTTTTTCTTTTTCATCGGTTGGCAAGAAAACCAACCCCGTCCCGTAATGGCCGGCTTTCGGCAAAGCAATGCCGGTTTTTTCGCACTCCTTTCTTAAAAATTCATGCGGCGTTTGAATCAAAATTCCCGCCCCATCCCCCGTCTTGGGATCCGCTCCCACCGCGCCGCGGTGAGCGAGGCGCTCCAGGACTTCGATCCCCTTTTTCACGATGTCGTAGGATTTTTCCCCTTTGATATGGCAGACGAATCCGACGCCGCAGCTATCATGCTCAAACTGCGGATCGTAGAGTCCCTGTTGTTTTGGATAGCCTAAATGCTTCATTTTTTGAACCGCCATACGTCTATATTGAATTTTTTTATCTTGGTGTGGAGGGTGTTGCGATTTAAGCCCAGCAGCCTCGATGCCATTATTTGATTGCCAAAAGAAAATTTTAAGGCCTTCTCAATGAGCAG
>JBDRBD010000109.1:0-3391 GCA_043823025.1 Candidatus Omnitrophota bacterium
TGATCATTCCTGCCAAAAGGCCCGTGATCGACACGTGGTGCCCGTCCTCTTCGTAAGACAGAGGAAGAAGCTCGTCAAAGCTGATGAAGACCATCACGCCTGCGACAAAGGCAAAGGAAAGGAATAGAACCGTTGCGTTCAGGAAAGGCCGGAGCAGGAGTAACGCGATAATCGCACCGATGGGCTCGGCAATCCCCGAGACAAACGAATAGAGCAGCGCTTTGCCTCTGCTTTTCGTCGCATAAAAAATGGGCATGGAGACTGCAATCCCCTCGGGACTATTATGTAACGCGATGGCAAAAGCGATTGCAATCCCGAGCCGGATATCGCCGAGGGCCGTGACAAAAACAGCCATTCCCTCAGGTAGATTATGAATACCAAGACCGATCGCAGTAAAAATTCCTGCGGACATGAATTTTTTTTCGCGTTCCGTCCTACACCCTTCCCCAAGATATACATGCGGGATGAAGAAATCCACGAGCATCATGAGGGCGATGCCTGCGAAAAATGCGATATTGGACAAGAAGAAGCCGATGCCATTGATCGCAAGATGCAAAAGTTCCACAAAAGAAAGATAAATCATCACCCCGGCTGACGCCCCGAGTGCAAACTGGAGATACTGCTTCTTTAAATCGCGTATGAAAAAAGCGACTAAGCTCCCGACGACAGTGAAAATTCCCGCAAGAAACGCCAGTGCAAGAGGTATGACTATTTGCATATTTTCCATCTATGGAATCCTTCGTTATTTCCTGCCCGAGACTTAACTGATGACTCCCTGAATGTACTCCCGGGTCATCTCTTCTTGGGGGTTCTGGAAGATCGCTTCGGCGGGACCCTGCTCAATCAGCTCCCCCATATAAAGGAAAATGACATAATCGGCGAGCCGCTTTGCCTGGCGCAAAATATGGGTGACCACAACAATGGTGTAATACTTCTTCAGCTCGGTGAATTTCTGCTCGATGCGCTGGCTGGATTTTGGGTCAAGGGCTGAAGTCGGTTCGTCTCCGAGGATAATTTCGGGTTCTACCGCAAGGCCTCTTGCCAGGCACAGCCGCTGCTGCTGCCCCAACGAGAGTCTTGAGGCGGGGCTGTTCAATTTATCCTTCACTTCATCCCAGAGGCCGGATTCTTTCAAGAAATGTTCAACGATTTTGTCCAAGGTGTGTCTGTCCCGGACCCCATGAATCCTCGGGCCGTATGCGACGTTATTGTAGACAGACATCGGAAGCGGAGAGGGTTTTTGTGAAAGCAGCCCCATTTTCTTCCGGATGTGGGTTACCTCCGCCTCCGGGCTAAAAATATCTTCCCCGCCGACAAGGACTCTGCCCGAAACTTTTACCCCCTCAATCGTGTCAATCAGGCGGTTGAACGACTTTAACAAGGTGGTTTTCCCGCAGCCGGAAGGGCCGATGATGGCCGTAATCTTTTTTTCGGGAATATCGACGGTGATATCCTTGAGCGCATGTTCTTTCCCATAATACACATTCAGCTTTTCGACGCGGATATGGGTTTTAAAATCCATGATGCCTCCCTACTTCACAACATGCTTGGTGAGCCGGCGACTCAGCAGCCTGGAAGAGATACTGATGACTAAGATGATCAGGGTGAGGATAAACGCAGAGGCGTATGCCCTTTGCTGAACCTCGGGGAAAGGCGTGGCCAGCTGGAAAAAGATTGCCAATGGCAATGTAGCCGCCGGCCGGAAGAGCGACGTAGGGATAGAATCCGAAAATCCGGCTGTAAACAGAACAGAGGCGGCGTCGCCGATCCCCCTTCCGAACGCAATAAGCATTGCGGTCAGAATGCCGGGAAACGCCTGCCGGGTCAGTATTTTCAGCGCTGTTTCCAACTTGGTCGCACCCACCGCATACGAGGCATGGACGATTTCCTCCGGCACCATCCGCACCACCTCATCCATGGCGCGCGCCATGATGGGAAGAATCAAAAAGGCGACGGTGACGATGCCTCCTAAAAGCGAGGCCCCCAGTCCGAAAAAAATCATGAGGGTGAAGCCGAAGGCGCCGTAGACAATGGAAGGAATTCCCCACAAGACGTCAAAGCAAAAACGAACCAACGCGACAAACTGGGAATCCTTTTTTGCATAGATATTGAAATACAAAACCACCGGCAGGCTTACAAGAATCGCCAAAAGCGTCGCTCCGGCCGCCAGATAAAGAGACCCGAGAATCGCATTCAAGACCCCGCCTTCCTTCCCCAGGTAATACCCGCCTTTGGGGGTTTGGGTGATCATCTGAAGATTCAGCGCAGGAAGTCCTTTTACGAGGATCGTCGCCAAAATGCTCATGAGCGTCAAAAAGATCAGGCACGTTGCGCTGATCATGAGAAATTGGAACGCTTTTTCTTCGATATTTTTTTTCTGCATCTTATTCGGCATCTCTCGAGAGTTTGAGGAGAATCAGCCTGGAAAAACTGTTAAAAAGCAGGACGACCAACAACAAGATAAACGAAGCAAATAAAAGGGCGGAATCATACAAGGGCACGGACAGCATCTCCCCGTAATGATTGGCGATGAGCGCCGGGAGCGGATAGACGGGGTCAAACACCGAGGAGGGAATTTTTGCAACGTTGCCCGCCACCATCAGGACCGCCATGGTTTCGCCAAAGGCCCGCGAGAGACCCAGCACAATCGCCGCCAGGACACCTGGTGCCGCTTTCCGCAACACCACATATTTCACCGTCTGCCACGATGTCGCCCCCAACGAGAGAGACGCGTCGCGCAGCTCATGAGAGACGGAACTGAAAACTTCGGAGGATACGTGAATGATGACCGGAGAAATCATCACGGCAAGCACAAGACCCCCCGCGAGCGCACAATAACCGGTAGAAAAAACGCCTGCGGCAGGGGCAAGATGGTTTTTGATAAGCGGCACCAGCACCAACACGCCCCACACGCCGTAGATCACCGACGGAATTCCGGCAAGAAGGTCAATCAGGGAGGCACAATAACCGCGTATTTTTGGGGGGGCATATTCGGAAAGGTAAATAGCACTTAAAAGGCATGGCGGGACGGCAATGATGCCCGCGATGATCGTCACCCAAAAAGTTCCTATCAAAAAAGGAAAAAATCCGAATTTCCCCTTTAACGGATACCAGGAGGATGAAAAAAGAAGCTCATTCAGGGATTTCATGGCAAGGAGGGGCCTGGATTTCTGATAGAGGCCGAATGCCATAAAAAATACAATGAGGACAACGAACAGAGCAAGCCCCCACATGCATTTCTCGGCAATTTTATCGTTTAAGAGCCGCGTTTGTTGCATCGTCCGGGCGCTTTCGCTATTCGACTTCGAGTTTTTTAAGCTCAGACTTGAGTTTTTCTTCGGTTAATTGAATATATCCGGTGTCAGGGACATAGGCCTGGCCTTCGGTGAGA
>JBDRBD010000110.1:0-2192 GCA_043823025.1 Candidatus Omnitrophota bacterium
TTTTTTAGCTATTATTTTTGGAGGTTCCGTCCTGGTCTTAGCCATTATCGGCAGTACAATCCTGATGGCAATCAAAATTCTGAAGGGAGGGGTCTCCCGAAAGGGTCAAAAATTTCAGGCTCAAGAAGCCAAGACGATTCAGGAGATATATCAGGGGCTGTCTCGGATGGAGGAACGCGTGGAGGCACTGGAAACCCTTATTCTGGACCGTCAAAGAAAGGACCGCACATTATGAAACGATTTGACAAGATTCTAGGTGGCGGCTTATACCGTTCCCGAAACGGCATGATATTGGGTGTGTGCAGAGGCATTGCCGAATATTTTGATTTTTCGGTTTTCTGGGCCCGGGCCATCGCCGTTGTATTTTTGTTTATCAGTGGGTTGTGGCCGATTACGGGATTGTACTTCATTGCGGCACTGTTGATGAAACCCGAACCGGTTATACCTATAGAAACGGATGAAGAGCAGGAGTTTTACGACAGTTATCTCTATTCGCGAAAAGGCGCGGTCGACAGGGTAAAACGAAGATTCGACAACCTGGATCGTCGTATTCAGCGAATGGAACACCACGTTACGTCACGAGAATTTGATTGGGAACATCGATTAAGAACATAGTCCACTTATAGGCGGGGAGAAACTGATTTTATGAAAGTCATAAGGAAAAGTCTGGCCACAGGTGCTGAGGAAGCCGGTGGATTGGCGGTGATAATAGATGTTTTCAGGGCTTTTTCCTGCGAGCCGCTTTTTTTCCATTTCGGCGCGAAAAAGATCATATTAGAGGCCGATCCTGTCAAGGCCGTTGCCATTAAAAAGCAACATCCCGAATTCATCCTTGTGGGCGAAGTAAACGAAGTACCCATAGAAGGGGCTGATCTGGGGAATTCACCGTCTCACATTATCTTGAGGGGAAAAGACTATTTCAAGGACAAGGTCGTGGTTCATCGGACCACTGCCGGTGTGACAGGTACAGCGACTGCACTTGAGAGGGCGGATGAAGTCCTCCTTGGAAGCTTTTTGATGGCCCGGGCCATTGCCGTATACATAAAAAAGAGAAACCCCGATGTAGTGACCCTGGTGGCCATGGGAGACAGGGCCAAAAGCAGGGCGCCTGAAGACGAGGCCTGTGCCGATTATTTAGAACACCTTCTTACGGGCAGGCCTTATGACCGAATTGAGGTCCTAAAGGAAGTCCTTTTTCAGCCGACAGCCCAAAAATTTATCCAGAGCGCCAAAGAATATCTACCGAGAGAGGACCCCGTTGTTTGCCTGCAGCATGATATTTTTGATTTTGTCCTTTCTGCTCGAAGAGAGAATGAGGAAATCGTGGTGTATAAAAAATCACCGAACGAAGAGCGGTGATTTTACTTTAAGCCGTATTCCTTAATCTTGGAAATGAGGATGGGACGACTGATCTCCAGGATCTTAGCGGCCTGACTCTTATTCCCGTTAGTGATTTTTAGGGCCTTTTCGATAAGATTCCGCTCCAGGCGTCTGGAAGCCTTTTTAATGGAAAGGGCTTCAATAGGACCAGAGTAGGGCGGAGATTTTTCAGCCAATTCAGATGGTGTGATCCACCTGCCCGTGGTCAGCAGGAGCGCCCTCTCCGTAATATTTTCCAGCTCTCTGATATTACCGGGCCAAGTGTATTCCATGAGAAAGGACATTGCTTCCGAAGAAAGCCCCTCGATATTTTTATTTAGTTTTTTATTGAATAGGTCAATGAAGTAGCCGAAGAGAAGAGGGATGTCTCCCTTTCTCTCTCTCAGGGGCGGAAGATGAATGGTCATAACGTTAATACGGTAAAAGAGGTCCTCACGAAATCTTCCCTCTTCAATCTCTTTGCTTAGATCTCTTGCAGTAGCCGCGATCACTCTGACATCAATTTTCTTTGAACCAACATCTCCTAAAGGGGTTATCTCTTCTTCCTGGAGGACGCGCAAAAGTTTAACCTGCAAAGATAAGGGCATCTCACCTATCTCGTCCAGAAATATGGTTCCGCCGTCTGCCTCGTCAAAACGGCCCGGCTTATCTTTACCGGCATCGGTGAATGCACCCTTTTTATATCCGAACAACTCACTTTCAAGGAGGTTCTCAGGAATACCACCGCAGTTTATGGTCCAAAGGGGCCCGGAATCCCTGGGGCTGTTTGAATGGATCGCTTTGGCAATCAACTCTTTGCCGTTTCCGCTCTC
>JBDRBD010000111.1:0-3825 GCA_043823025.1 Candidatus Omnitrophota bacterium
CTCATTCCTCCCTTCGGGAAGGAGAGCGGCGGCGCAAACCGGTGGTTCCGGATCGGCGGATTCAGTTTTCAACCGAGTGAAATAACGAAGATTATCCTGCTCATTTACATGGCGGATTTCCTCTCCCGGAAGAAGCATATCCTTCATCAGTTTCGGGAAGGGTTCCTGCCGGCCCTTTTGGTCATGGCCCTGGTGGTAGGCCTGATTCTGCTGCAGCCCGATTTCGGAACAGCGATGGCCATTGCGACGGTGCTCCTTTTCATGTTTTTTCTTGCGGGAGTGAAAATACCGCAGCTCGGACTCACCGTAGCCTGTTTTATCCCCGTCTCCGTCTTCTACATCCTTCTTAAACCGCATGCCTGGCGGAGAATTATGGCATTTCTGGCGCCTGAGCGCGATCCTCAGGGAATCGGCTTCCAGATCATTCAGTCATTTGTCGCATTAGGATCGGGCGGCCTTTTCGGGGTCGGCCTCGGGCAGTCCAAACAAAAACTTTTTTATCTTCCCGCCTCTCATACCGATTTCATTTTTTCGATCATCGGCGAGGAGCTGGGGCTTTTGGGGACGCTGTCGGTCGTTGTTCTTTTTTTTCTTTTCACCTGGAGCTGCTACCGGATTCTCCGGAAAGTCCAGGATGGTTTTGGGCGTCTCTTGGGGTTCGGGATCACGGCGATGATCACCCTGGAAGCACTCGTGAATATCGGAGTGGCCTGCGGGGCCCTTCCAACCAAAGGGCTTCCGCTTCCGTTCATCAGTTACGGAGGCAGCGCCCTGATTGCGAACCTGATCGGCGTTGGGTTTTTGTTGAATATTTCCCGGTACGGAATACAGCACGATTCTGTTTTTTCTTCGGACTTTCTGGAGGCGGGTGAGCTCTATTTCGTCCCAAAACATTTCCGTTTTCGGGAGAAAACAAGGAAACGATGAGGGTCATCATTGCTTGCGGGGGGAGCGGGGGGCATATCATCCCGGGGCTTTCCCTTGCCGCCGCTCTGAGGGAAAAGCGGAAAGACATCGAAATTTTTTTTGCGGCAAGCCGGAAGCCAATAGACCGGAAACTGCTGCGCCATGAAAAAAAAGTATTTTATCTCCCGGTCTCGGGCATGCCGGATGCTGTTTCTTGGCGTATCGTTCCCTTTCTGGTAAAATTAAGTCTTTCCCTGATCCTTTGTTTTTGGAAGATGGTTTGGATCAGGCCGGATGTTCTGGTGGGTTTCGGCGGTTATGTATCAGGTCCCGTTATCTTCGCCGGTGCTTTGTCGGGGAAACCGACGCTGATTCACGAGGAGAACCTTATCCCGGGACGGGCCAACCGCTGGCTTTCCTGTTGGGCAAGTCAGGTCGGGGTGGCTTTTGAAGAAACCAAAAATAGGTTTCCGGGCCGGGCCCCTGTCCTTGTCGTCGGGAATCCCTTGCGCCGGGATCTCGCCGCGCTTTCGGCACAAGACGCCCGTGCTTATTTCGGGCTCAATCAGGGCGATTTTACGGTGCTGGTCCTCGGAGGGAGCCAGGGTGCGCATTCCGTCAACCAATTGGTGACCGAGGCCTTCACCCGGATGGGCCAGGAAGCGCGCGGCACTTTTCAGGTCATTCATCTGGCCGGAGCGAAAGACGCAAAAGAACTAGAGCGCCTTTATCAGCAGCTGGGGATTCGAGCGTGCGTTTACGACTTTTTGGATGCGATGGGTCAGGCCTATAGCGCTGCGGATCTTGTCGTCGGGCGCGGCGGAGCGATGACCCTTGCGGAAATCGGGCATTTTCAAAAAGCGGCGATTTTTATTCCTCTGGCACTGGCAGGCAGCCACCAGATGGAAAACGTGAAATATCTGGCGGAGTGCGGGGCCTGCCTGGTATTTGATGAAAAAGAGAAAGAAGCGGAGGCATTTGCGCGGGAACTTTTGGCGCTTAAGAAGGATGAGGCCCGCCGCAAAACTCTTTCCGAAAAACTGGCTTCCTTTCATGTAACTGACGGTGCCGCACGGCTTGCGGAAGCCGTTTTTGCGCTCAGCGGCGCGGTGCCTCGGCGGGATTCAAGATGAATCTGAAAAATCTTTTGAAAAAGAAAATTCATTTCGTGGGAATCGGCGGGATCGGCATGAGCGGCCTGGCGCGCATCCTGCTCGCAAGGGGATGCCGCGTCAGCGGTTCGGATGTGAAACGTTCGTCTCTCATCGACCGGCTTCAAAAAGAGGGGGCAGAAATCGCCATCGGTCATCGCAAAGAAAATATCCGGGATGCGGATGTTTTGGTTTATTCCTCCTGCATCCCGAGTGAAAACCCCGAGAGGATCGAAGGCGGCGAGCGCCGCCTTGAAATTCTTTCGCGGGGGGAGCTCCTTTCCCGTCTTTTCCAGGAGAAAAAAGTCCGGATTGCTGTTTCCGGATCTCATGGAAAAACGACGACGACCGCCATGACCGCGTATCTTTTGGAACAGGCGGGATGCCACCCCGTCTTCCTCATCGGCGGCATTTCCCGGAACCTCGGAGTCAACGGCGGGGATGGAGAGGGAGATTACTTTGTTGCCGAGGCGGATGAGAGCGACGGGTCTTTCCTTGCGCTTTCTCCGACGCTGTCGGTGGTCACCAACATGGATGCAGAGCATCTGGATTACTATAAGACGCATGAGAGATCCCTCGAGGCTTATGCCGCATTCCTGGAGCATACCGAGCAGAAGGGAAAAGTGTTTGTCTCCTCCGACTGCCCTCATACCGCCGGGATTCTCAAAAAACTGCGCCATCCCCATCCGGTCACGTTCGGTTTTTCGCCGGATGCCGATATTCGCCCGGACCGAATTACCAAGGGACAGGGGACGTTGCAGTTTGACGTCTTCAGGCGGGGGACGAAGCTGGGAACGTTCCGGCTGCATCTTTCGGGCCGCCACAATATTGCCAATGCCCTCGGCGTCATTGCGGTGGGGATGGAATGCGGGATTCCGCTTTCGGCGATCCAACAAGGCCTCGAGGATTTTCGCGGCGTGGAACGCCGGCTCGACGTCAGGGAATTCCCGTCGTTGACCATCGTGGAAGACTATGCCCATCATCCTACCGAGATCAAGGCGACGCTTGCGGCGGTGCGTGATTTAGTGAACGGCCGCCGGGTCGTAGGCGTGTTTCAGCCCCATCGCTACAGTCGGACGCAGCTTTTGGCAAAAGAATTTGGCCGTTGCTTCGGGGATCTGAACATTCTTCTCATGACCGAGATTTATGCCTCCAGCGAAGAACCGATTCCGGATGTGGACGCCGAGACCCTTTTGCGGGAAGTGCGGCAGGTGGAGAAAGGAAAAGAAGTCCGCTTTGTTCCGAAGCAAAAAATACTGTCGCATTTGTCAGGACTGCTGCGGCCGGAGGATGTTTTGGTCGTGTTGGGCGCCGGAGACATCAACGAGGTGGCTCGGGAATTGGCGGTACAGTGTTCACAGGGGCATTTGCCGTGGATGAACAAACCCGAAGGGACTCTTTAAGGAATTTGACCCCTTCCACGGTTCTTTTTGATGAACCGTTGTCGCGGCATACGTCCATGCGGGTGGGCGGACCGGCCTGGGCCTGGGTTTGGGCCCGGAACCTGGAAAGTCTCCTGAAAATTCTCCGTTTTTCGAAAGAGGAAGACATCCCCGTGGGCGTGATGGGAGGGGGGTGTAATCTCATTCCGAGGGGAAAAGGGTTTCAGGGGATTGTGGTGAATTTGAGGACTCCTTTTTTCAGGCGGATGGAGCTCATCGGGAAAAATATCTTAGAAGTCGGAGCCGGCGTATCCCTTGAGGAACTTGTGACTTTTACCAGAAGGCATGGACTTGGGGGGCTTGAGATGATGACGGGGATTCCGGGG
>JBDRBD010000112.1:0-9611 GCA_043823025.1 Candidatus Omnitrophota bacterium
GTTTCTTATCCACCTGAAAGTGATCGCCCTGCACGAAAAGTGGGCCGCGATAGCCTTCTGCAATGGCTGCCGCATACGCCATGGCGGTATACTCGGGAAATAGCTGCCCTGTATAACGCCTCTCGCTTCTTGCAAGTTCTATCCCGAATGCCTTAGCATCATCCTCGTTCATGGCGCGGTAAATTTGGCGCATGGTTTGGAAGGCATTTGTCCGAACGTTATAGGACGGAGAGGTGAAGTTATCCCATTTGCCCTCATGACGTGCCATATAAAAATAATGTAAGGAGGCTTCTTTGATCCCCAGTGAAATACCCGCCTCACGGATAATCCGCTGTGCCGCCACTTTAACATCATTATTTGGGTTGAGGCTTGCTTCGCGCTTCAGGTCAAAAATCGTTTTCGTGCGCAACGTTTCCTCATTCAAGACGCGGACTTCTGTAGGGGTAACCTCCAATACACCCGAAACGCTGGCTAAGAGACCATTGACACTGGCAGTGAAAGTCTTACCCGCCCCATCCGCCGCCCGGTCGTCGCGGAGTGCATCAAGGATTCTCGCTGCACCATCTTTGGAGGTTCCGGTAGCAGGGGTCCTTAAGGTTGTATTATTGGAATAAGCAATTGGTGGGAAACCGAAAAGAAACGAAAGAACAAGTAACAAGAAGAAACTTTTGCGGCAAGATTCACTCATCCGTGACATCGTGTAAATCCTCCTTACCTTTTTAAAAGTCTTGAGTTACGACGGTAAAAAAAGGGCTTATTTCGTTCCCTTTTGGAACAAAGTATACCATCCACCGTCGCATTTGTCAATAGTTAATATCTACCTTTTGTGTCGCCTTATTCTAATTAGGAAGGAAGCTATTGCTGGCGGATTTGGCCGCCGGATTCGATGGACTGGAGGAGATTCTTGAGATAGGCGATTTCATCGATGAGTGTTCGGAGGAACCTGGCAAGATCAACCCTTTTGGAGGGCTCCTCCTCGTCATCCCACACCTTAAAGTGCTCCTGAAAGACCCTCCGCTTGACGGCGACTTTGTCTTCGAGTTCTTTCTTGGCCTTATCAAGTTTAGCTTTGAGGGCAGGGTTCCGGGCCCTTCTTTGTTCTTCAACGAGTTCCTGGATTTCAAAAATTTCCGAAGCGAGGGCCGGGTCGATCTTCGTTCTTTCCTCACGCCTGGCGGGCAGTTCAAGGTCCAGAATGTATCTAGCGCGCTCAATGGGGTCTCTCAGAATCTGGTAGGCCTTGTTGAGGGTGGCCGTCTGCACGCGGCTCCAGAATTTTTCCTTTTCGCTTTTCGCGTGGAAAAAATCGGGATGGAATTTCCGGCTTAACGCATAATAGGCTTTTTCAAGCAGTCCGGCGTCAAGGTTCATCCTTCGGGGAACGCCCATGAATTCGAAATAGTCACTGTGCATTCTAAGCCACCGCAAAAAGGTTCAAGATTCCCCGGGTTTCCTCAAGAAAGCGGCGCATCCCGCCGGGCTCCACGCGTTCTTCACCCCGGTACAGAACCAGCCAAGTCCCCTCGCCCTCAACGGACCATCCCTTCTGTTTAGAAAAATAATTCAAGACCCCCGCGTGGAAAAGCGCTTTGAGGGCGGCAACATCCGCCCCGCGGAGGAGATACCGCTTCGAAAATTCTGGGTTTCCTTCGAAATCAACATCTTTGTACCCGAAGGCCTCACCGATTTTATGAAAGACTGTCTCGGGTCTTAATTCAAAATGCGGGAGCGGCGTTCTTTCAACGCGAAAGGCAGCCACCGTCTGGTTGTGGGGGCTGGAATGCCGGCCGGAGCCCGTGGTATAGGAATAATCAAAAAGGAGCGTTGTGACGTTGCCGGTTGCGCCTTTTAAAACGTTCCGGAAGCGCTGGGCATGGCCTCCTTGGAAAAGAGGAAGTTTTTGGAAGGATTGAACGGTGTACTCTTTGCCGGCCGGGTCGAACGAAAACCCGATCTCCAGCGCGATGCGGGGAAAGGCCTCTTTCCTTTTCTTTTCAGACCGAAGCGCATAAGCAATGAGGAGGAGGGCCGCCCCTGCAACAAGGAAGAATTGTAATCCCTCGGGCATCCGGCGAGATTCCTCTGTCCTAGCCGTGAGCAAGACAAGCGCGGAGTGATTGAATATACCAAGTGACGGCAGTTTTCACGGAACGCTGGCGGGCCACCATCTCGCCAAAATAGAATTTTGGCGGGGACGACGGGATTCGAACCCGCGATCTCCGGATTGACAGCCCGGTGTTCTCGGCCAACTGAACTACGTCCCCGTCGCTACGGCCTCCGCGCCGCCCATAAATACCCATACTGGTAGCGGCTGCTCGGCCTTCACTCCCCATAGGGGGAGACGCCTAAAGGTTTCTCCCCCTATGGCGGAATTTATCAAAGAGTTGCTGGGGGTAAATTCCTGTCACCCCCTTTTCCTATATATAAGGAAGGCATGGGTGGCGCGCCCCCCTTCAAGCCCGAAGCGCCCACACCATGAGAAAGCCGTGGGCGATTGAGGGCTCGAACCTCAGACCTTCTGAATGTAAATCAGACGCTCTAACCAACTGAGCTAATCGCCCATCCGCCTTAGTTTAACAAACTCATGGATGAGAAGTCCAACGTACATTCCGAAGAGACCCAAAAGCCCCGCCGTGCGGTCGCACCACTTGGCGCCCACAATAACAAAGATGCCGAAGAAAAGCAATACATACCGGGAAGAAAGCGCCAAAAGAAATGAAAGGGTCGGCTTCTTAAAGCTTCCGAGGCGCATGACCCATTTCTTGAGGAGGAAGAAATTGAACCAGGAAAGCCCTACCCCGAAACAAAGCCCGGACAGAATGCGGAAAAAATGCTGAGAGCTCATGGCGCGCCTTTGGAACGGCTTCCGGGTTTTGTGAAGGGAATTCCCTGCTTGCAGAGAGGGCATGTCTCTTTGGAATAACTCTCCACCTTCAGCGCCAAAAGGGATTCAAACGGAGCCCCGTACTGGACTTCGCCGCCGCTCCGGTCTACAAGAGCCCCCACGCCGATGACCTCGGCGCCTTCCGAACGAACCAGGGAGACAAGTTCCTGGGTCGACCCACCGGTCGTGACCACATCCTCCACCACCAGCACCTTTTCCTTTTCCTGAATCTTGAAATTCCGGCGCAGCTGGAGCGCGCCGTCAACGCGCTCCGCAAAAAGACTCCGGGCTCCGAGCGCTCGGGCGACTTCGTAGGCGACGAGAACCCCACCGAGCGCAGGGCCGATGACGACGGAGGTTCCTTTTCCGCGGAACCGGCCTGCCAAGGCCTTGCAGAGTTTCTCTGCGCGCTCGGGGTCCTGCAGGAGGAGCGCACATTGGAGATAACGGTCGCTATGCCGCCCGCTGGAGAGTTCAAAATGCCCCGAAAGAAATGCGCCCGCTTCTTCAAACTGTTTCAAAATGTCCTGGCTCATCGAATCCTTAATAACTCCCTTCCTGAATTTCTTTCACAATCGCATCAATGAGTTTCAAAGGGTCCTTGCTTTCAAGAATCGGCCGGCCGATGACCAGGTAATCGGCGCCGGCGCGAAGTGCCTCCTTAGGGGAACCGACCCGCTTCTGATCATGAACGGCTGTGCCGGAAGGTCGAATACCTGGGGTCACGATGCAGAAGTCCTCCCCGCAGGACTCGCGGATGGCGCGGATTTCCTGCGGCGATGAGACAACGCCGTCCAGACCGTTCTCTTGAGCGAACTTTGCCAGATGCACTACCGTGTCTTCAAGCTTCCCTGCCGCCACCCAGCCGAGCCGACCCAGCGCCTCTTTATCCAGGTGCGTGAGCACTGTGACGCCGAGAAGAATGGGCTTCCGTAATTTTTTCTGGGCCGCCTCCTCGCGGACGGAAGCGGCGGCCTCCCGAAGGACCGCCCCCCCGCCGACAATATGAAGATTCATCATGAAAACCCCCGGCCGCGTTGCAGCACGGCAGGCAGACGCCACCGTATTGGGAATATCATGAAATTTCAAGTCAAGGAATACCTCCCCGCCCTTTCGTCGAATCATCTCAAGAACATCGGGCCCGGCGGCTGTGAACAAAATACTCCCGACTTTAAAATGGGTCAGGCGCGGGCAAAGAATCCCCACCCATCTCTCTGCCTCCTGAAAGCTCGCGACATCGAGTGCTGCAATGAGCCGCGATTCCGGCTTTTTCACATCACACATCAAGGCACCCCACCACTTCCTCGAGGCATCGCAGTTTTTCCTTTTTGGCGTAGGCCTCAAGGTCCTCCAGGATTTCCATGGCGGCCCTGGGGTTGGTATAGCTGGCGCTCCCGATCTGGATGGCTCCGGCCCCGGCCATCATGAAAGTAAGGGCATCCTCTGCACTGGCAATCCCCCCGATCCCGACGATCGGGCACTTGAGCGCCTGATACACCTGCCAGTCCATCCGGAGCGCCACCGGCTTAATCGCAGGACCGCTCAGCCCCCCTGTCACGGTGGAAAGAACCGGTTTCTTTCTTCGGACATCGACCGCCATCCCCAAAAGGGTGTTCACAAGACTCACGGCATCGCTCCCGCCGTCCATCGCAGCGCGCGCCATCAAAACAATATCGGTCACATTCGGTGAGAGCTTCGTCAGAATCGGGAGATGCGTTGCCCGCCGTACGCCTCGGACAATCTCCGTAATATTTTTTGGATTTGTCCCGAACTCAAGCCCCCCTTCCTTGACGTTCGGGCAGGAGACATTGAGTTCAAGTGCGGCGATGCCCTCCTCTTCGCTTAGCCGCTTGGCAAGCGCTGCGTAGTCCTCGATTCTTTTGGCGGCGATATTCACGATGACCGTCGCCTTGGCTTTCCTTAAAAACGGGAGCTTCGTCTTACAAAATGCTTCCACCCCCGCATTTTGCAGCCCGATAGAGTTCAGCATGCCGGAGGCCGTTTCAATCACGCGATGAGGAGGGTTCCCTTCCCGGGGTTTCAACGTGATGCTCTTGGTCACAAAACCCCCGAGGCGCGCTAAAGGATATACACGAGAGAGTTCCTCTCCGTAGGAAGCGGTCCCCGAAGCGACCATCACCGGGTTCTTCAGTTTGAGAGGCCCCAGTTGAATCGAAAGGTCTACGGATCCCATATCAATTCCTCCGCACGAAATACAGGTCCGTCGGTACAGACCAGTTTATAGGCAGTTTGTGCTCCCCTTTCAGCCTCGGGGTCCTGCCGCGACCTTTTCCCAAATTCGGCATCGCTGTCGCTGCTGGCGAATTTGGGAGCCCTAGGCCGCGTCACCCCTCGGCTAAGCGCGGCGTTATTCGTTTGATTGTCTTGTATCTTGGTTTTAACCGCACACCCAAAACAGACCCCGTACCCGCAAGGCATATGAGTGTGGAGAGACACCTCGCACGGAATATGGAACGCCTTCGCGATGCCATAGACGGCGCGCAGCATCGGATTCGGGCCGCAGGCGTAAATTCTTGTTGCTTGTTGCTTGTCGCTTGTCGCTCGCAGGCGTTTTTCAAGGAGCTCGGTCACGAATCCCTTGAAGCCGTAAGAGCCATCCTCTGTGGCCGCCTCAAAGCGGACGCCGAGTGTTTTGAATTCCTTTTCGCAAAGAACTTTCTTTCGGGTCCGCGCGCCAAAAAGCACAATGACATCCTGCTTCCTCTGCTTCCCCCGCCCGGGATCGATGAGCGCTTCGGCCAGGTCATAAAACGGGGCGATCCCTCCTCCGCCTCCGACGAGAAACGAAAGACTCCCTGCCGCAGGATAGGAAAAAGTGTTCCCTAGCGGCCCGAAGAGATGCAGTGAATCCCCTTGTCTGAGTTCTGACATCCACCGGGTTCCGCACCCCACCACTTCATAAAGAATCTCCAGGATGCGGCGTCCCCGGAGGCGATGAACGCTGAAGGGCCTCGGGAGGAAGGGATCGTAAAACTGGCCGCGGGCGTCCTCTTGCGCTCGGCACCTCACCTGAACAAACTGCCCGGGCTGGATGCGCCGGGTAATCGGCGGGGCCTCGAGGCTCAAGAGGAACGTCTCCTGCGCAACCTTCACCTGGCGGATGACTCTTGCCTCCAGTTGAACGATCGGGGCTGAACCAACCATGGAAATTTTTTTGATGTCGTTCCGTTCAGGCATTCTTCGAAGCTCTCAACGCCCCCTATCAGGCCCCCTTACGCTGCGAGCGCTTTTTCAACGCTATCGCTGCGGAAGCGAGGATGATGACGATCAGTAAAAATCGAGCGAACCCTCCGAATTTTTTAAAAATGCCAGTATAATTCATACGCACCCAAGGGCTCTCTTTCTCGGTAACAAGCAATTTGGAGAAGCGCAGCGCCCGCCCCTGCTGGGGAATGCTGATTTTTATCGGTAACGCCCCTCTCTTCGATATGTCGTCGAAGACCTCGTTGGCCTGCATCTGCTGCAGCGCAACCTTCTTGCCGAAATAGTCTTCCCTTTGGTCTGCGACCGGACGCTGCCGCGATAGACTACCCCCCGCGGCCCTCTGTGACGACCTAAACGCGCCTCTCACCCGCTTCACATCCCCGCCGAAATTAAAATACGTGTACCCCGCAGGGAGATAGACAGACCAATCCAGTTCGCTCACCGGAATATCCACCTGCGGCAAGCTCAGTTTCAGATGGCCCATGAAGTTCATCTTTGAGCCTTCGGCAAGATATACCACCTCTACGGGGAATTGCGTGAGGCTTTCTCCTTGCAGTTGGGATTTCTCCAGGGGGATCAGGATACTGCCACTCTTATCCTTCGCTGGTTTTACCGGTTTCCCTGCGACAAAGGCACTCCAAAGCGTCGCGTTCTGCGGAAGGACCAAACGCAAAAACTGCTTGACATTGTTCCTCACCTGATAGGTTGCCTTTGTCAAAATCTTCCCTTCTTCTGTATGCAGCGCAACATAATCTGCCAAGTCAATCGCTGCAACCAAAACAGGCAGTTCTTCGTGCTTCACCACTTCAATGGCAAGGTTAAAGGGGTGATTATGATATTTGAAGGCCAATAGAATCGGGTTGGCCGAACTGCTCCAGATGGAAGAAGGGAGTTCTTTCACGTCGACCAGATCCACCCGCTCGTGCCGGCTCACCGCTAATTCCACGTTTGTCTTCGTGGCGATGCCGATATATCCGTTTTCCCTTTCTGCGCCCACCGCCCGGATCCAGGGCACTTCGGCGACTACGGAACCGTCGCCGATGCTCCTTTCATACGTCAAATTGAGAGAATAACTTCCTTTTATCCCGAACGTTAAGAAGACATCAATATACTGGAGACCCTCGCCTTTGGAAATTTTCCAATCGCGCAAATCTCTGCCGCTTACCTCCAGCACGCTGACGTCCTCGGGCACTGCCAGACGAAGATTGGAAAGTTCTGACTGCAAAATGGAATAGTTCAAGCGCGACTGGCAGCGTATCACGCCCTCCCCGACCGACGCATAGGTCGCTGTGTCCAAATAGACCTTTGGCTCTAATTGAACGGCGGTTATTTCCTCCTTGGGGAGCGCTTTTGTCCAGCGGACCGTCAACATCGAGGTGTTCGGCATCACTGCCCAGGCGACCGTTCGCTTGGCTTCTTTCTTTAATTCCACCTTGATGGCAGGTTCAACGAATATCTGCACATCCGGCTCCGGCATTGTGAATTCAAACTGGGAAATGGGGGCGGGGATCACTTCGACGCTGAAGCCCCCGGGGCCATTCTCCCGCTCGCGCGAGGCCTTGATCAAAAATTCCATATCCAGTGTGTATTTACCCGGCTTATCCACCATGAGATAATATCGGCCCCCCTGCATGATGACGAAAGAAGTTCCTTTATTGACGGACACGTCGATGAGCCCTACGTCGGTCTTGACCAGCGGCAATTGGGTCCATCCCTTTTGATTGAAAACTTCAAAAACAACTTTTCCCTTAACTGTCACTACGTCTTCCTCTAACTCGGCCTGATAATTTGTCTGATAGATGTAGATGGCGTAAGAAGAAAAAGCGGGTGCGTTGCGTGCCTCTTCCGTGCATGTCTTCCCTGACAGCGCCACGGAAGACTTTCCTTCTTTTTCTTGTTTTTCTCGTTTTTCTCCACTGACCTGGGGTTGGGGCTCTGTTGCACCTACATCTTGTGCGACCCCGGAAGCGCTCCATGCGTCAATTCCTCTGCTCATGTCCTTGTCATCATAGAATCCCTGCCCCTGAAATTGAATATTGCTTTCGACATTCAGTCTCTTTTGCAATTTGGCCTTGAGGTTTTCTCCGGCCGATGCCCTATTGGGAGAAACCATCACAAAAAGCGTTATGATAAAGACCGAAACCATCTTCTTTGCCCAAACTTTTTTCATTGCATCCCCCTTTCTCTGACAGAACGCCTAATGCCGCAACTCGCTCAGAAAAGTTCCATCTGCTTTTCCTGCTTGATAGCTTCCTCTTCCCCGAAGATCTCGATTTTCCCGTACTCCCCGTCGTAGCCGGGATGGATTTTGAGTTTTCCCTCCCGGACCCGGAGAACCCCCTCGGCAACCTTTGGATTCGCTTTTTTGCGGAGCTCCGGCTCAGGGGCGTCGAAGAGGATAAAAAACTCGTTTCCAAATTCGTGGATGAGTCTGAGATATTCCCTCTCCACGGCCTGGGAAGCGCTCCCCACCCCAAGCGCCTCGGAAATGATTTCATCCAGCGGCACCATGTTCCGGTAAGGAATAGCCCCCGTCAGAAGGAACCCTTCAGGGCGGTCCGCCAGTTCCTCCACCCGGTGCATGACGCCCACTGTCACAGCCCTTCCGCACGCGCTACAGCGCCCATGATGCAATTTTGTTTCTTTCGGCTCCCAGACAACCCCGCACTTCCGATGCCCGTCCAAGTGATACTTCCCCTCTTCCGGGAAAAATTCGATTGTGAAAAGAAACTTTTCCGGATCCTTTTTGCGGATCGCTTCGCGAATCTGGTCAAAATCAAGATCGCAGGAAAAACAATTCGCTTCCCGTCCGATGCGGCGGGCCGAATGACAGTCCGAATTGGAGACCAGCGCATAGCGGTCCAGCCGGCTCAACCGCCAGTTCATCGGCGGGTCGCTGGAAAGCCCGGTCTCCAGCGCAAAAATATGCGCTGCGGCGTCCCCGTAACATTCCTCAACCGTGTCAAATCCGGATTGGGATCCGAAAATGGAAAAATGCGGCGTCCAGGCGTGAGCCGGAACGATGAAGGCCCGGGGCTCAATGCCCAAAACGAGCTTCACGAGCTCGCCCGGTTCCATCATGAGAAGCGGCCTGCCGTCTGCCGCCAGATCCCCGAACCGGGAAAGGGCCTCATTGATTTTCTTCACCGCCTCGAGGCTCGGAACATGCAATACCTGATGGACATTTTTTGCCTTTCCGAGCCGGTAAAAAAGCGTATGCACTTCTGCCGTCAGGGTGAAATGGACTCCCTGATATTCAAAAAGCCCGCGGGGGGTCGGGGTGAGCTTCGTCTTCAGCTCTTCAAACCATAAGGGGTGCGTGAAATCCCCTGTCCCGACCAGGGTCACGCCCTTGATTTTGGCCCACTGCGCTACCTGGTCCAGATCGAGCTGGCTGCTGGTGGCTCGGCTGTATTTTGAATGGATATGAAAATCGGCAATAAACACAGTAACTTAACCTCTCAATACCAAATTTCAAATACCAAATGACAAATGATATTTG
>JBDRBD010000113.1:0-2839 GCA_043823025.1 Candidatus Omnitrophota bacterium
CCGGGCACAGGCAAGACCCTCCTTGCGCGGGCGGTCGCCGGAGAGGCGGGAGTACCCTTCTTCTCCGCGTCAGGCTCTGAATTCGTGGAAATGTTTGTCGGGATCGGGGCAAGCCGCGTCAGGGACCTCTTTGATATGGCAAAAAAGAACTCTCCGTCGGTCATCTTCGTTGATGAAATAGATGCGGTCGGCAGGCACCGCGGAGCGGGCTTAGGCGGCGGGCACGATGAACGCGAGCAGACTCTGAACCAGCTCCTTGTCGGGATGGACGGGTTTGAGCCGAACACCAACGTTATCGTCATCGCCGCAACCAACAGGCCGGACATACTCGACCCTGCGCTGCTTCGGCCGGGCAGGTTCGACAGACATATTCACATACCAAGGCCCAATATAAAAGAGCGCGAAGAAATACTGAAAGTCCATGCAAAAAAGATAAAGATGTCCGACGGCGCAAACATGGAATTAGTAGCCAGGCGCACACCGGGATTCGTCGGCAGCGACCTTGCCAATATAATAAACGAAGCGGCTCTGCTTGCCGCAAGAAAAGACAAGGAAGCTGTTGAGATGATTGAACTGGAAGAAGCCATAGACCGCGTTATCGCGGGCCCCGAGAAAAAAAGCAGAATCATGCAGGAAAAAGAGAAAAAAATCATCTGCATACACGAGTCCGGGCATGCTCTGGTTGCGAAACTCCTTCCGAACGGAGACCCTGTGCACAAGGTTTCCATTATTCCCCGGGGGCCCGCTCTCGGCTACACCCTTCAGCTTCCCATAGAGGACAGGTACATAGCTTTCCAGGAAGAGCTTATGGATAAGGTAAGGGTCCTTTTGGGCGGCAGAGTCGCCGAAAAGGTAGTTTTTGACCATTACTCGACGGGAGCGCAGAACGACCTTGAAAAAGCCACCGACATCGTCTATAAAATGGTAACTCAGTTCGGCATGAGTTCACGCCTGGGCCCGGCAGCATTTAACGATTCCAGCGAAGAGGTATTTTTAGGAATGTCCTTTTCAAAAGGCACGAGGGTCAGCGAAAAGACAAAGCAGATAATAGACGAAGAAGTGAAGAACACGCTGCTGAAGGCCGAAAGAGAAACCACTGAAATCCTTGAAAAGAACCGGGACTTTCTTGAAAAAATTGCCGAAGAACTAACAAAGAGGGAAATACTTGACGGTTCCGACATAGACAAGATAATGAAAGGGGAAGAACTCGCTCCACTGACAAAACCAGTAAACGGAACTCCGGACGTGAAAAACAGCCCCGCCGCTCCGGCCGTCGCACAACATCCGCAAGGAGACCCGGCGGATATTCCTGAAACTCGTAATGAAAAAGAAACCTGATAAAAAACCGGCCATCAACCGCCAGAAACTGCTCCGGGCGGTAAAACTGATTATAGACGCAATCGGTGAAGACCCCGCAAGGGAAGGTCTGAAAGAAACTCCGCGCAGGGTGGCGGATATGTATGAAGAACTCGTAAGCGGTTACTGCATAAGCAACCCCTCGGGCATTCTTAATACCGTTTATAAAACGGAAAACTACAGCGATATAATCCTTGTGCGGGATATACCGTTCTACTCCATGTGTGAACACCACATACTCCCCTTTTTCGGAAAAGCCAGCGTTGCCTATATACCGAAAGACAGGGTGCTGCTGGGTTTGAGTAAGATCCCCAGAGTAATAGATATCTATGCAAGAAGACTCCAGATACAGGAACGTATGACACAGCAGGTGGCCGATGCAATAGATGATTCTCTAAAGCCCAGAGGCGTGATGGTAGTCATTGAAGCGGAGCACCTCTGCATGACGATGCGGGGAATAAAAAAACCTGGAGCGAAAATGCTGACCTCGGCTCTCCGGGGAATATTCATGGAGGAGGCCAAGGTCAGGCAGGAAGCCATGTCTCTTATTAAAAATGGGTAACCTCTTAAATCTGATAGGCTCTTACTGGATGAAGTATTTCAGCACACCCCTGGACTGGGTTATTACGGCTGTCTTTATTTATTATATCCTTCTGATGCTCAGCGAAACCAGGGCAATTCCCATACTCAAAGGGATTTTTATATTATTCTTTGTTACCGTCAGCGCAAAACTGCTGAAACTGACGACCTTGTCGTGGCTGCTTTCGGAAGCATGGGTGATCGGCCTTATCGCCATTGTCATCGTGTTTCAGCCGGAACTCCGCTTTTTGCTGGCAAAACTCGGCTCGGGGAAAATGGCGGGTTTTCTCTTCAGAATAAAGCCCGACTGGATTGACGCCATACTGGAAACCCTGAAAGACGCCCGAAAAAAAGGATGGGGAGCTCTCATTGTGATCCAGCTCAACATAGGGCTTAAAAACTACATAGAAACCGGCATCAAGATAAACGGCGACATCTCGCCCGAACTCATGATTTCCATTTTCAATCCCCGCAGCCCAATGCATGACGGGGCAGTAATTATAAAAGGGAACACCGTCCTTGCGGCATCCTGTATCCTTCCTCTTACCATGGCGGAAATCGCCTCAAAGATTTTAGGCACCCGCCACAGGTCGGCAATCGGCCTTTCCGAAGTGTCCGACGCATGGGCGATAGTCCTGTCTGAAGAAACCTCATCCATCTCGCTTGCCAGAAGCGGACAGCTTATGAGGAATATTTCTATTGAAGACCTCAAAAAGGAACTCGTGCTTCTCTATAGAGAAAAAGAACTGGAATCGGTTAAATGAAACGAAATCTTAAACTGCGCATCTTCGCAATTATCATAGCCATTGTCCTTTGGGCATACGTCAAGTACTACCTCGCGATATAGTCCGCAAACAATGTCCAAATCCGCAGCAGTAAAATTAGGCGTCAATATCGACCATGT
>JBDRBD010000114.1:0-3603 GCA_043823025.1 Candidatus Omnitrophota bacterium
TTCAACACGAAAGAGGCGATTCCCACAAGTACCACTTGCTGACGTTCGGATTCGCACCGGAGCAGGCGTTTTTAAGATATAAGGCCTCGGAAGCAGCGCTCAAGTCAGTCGTAACGATTGTTGATACAAAGGAGATATCCCAAATCTCAGAAGAAGAGGCCCGCAAGTATTACCTCAAGTTCATAAGAGAATTTCCCGACCAGAAAACCGCGTCTGGCGCTTCAATCGCGGAGGCCCTCTCTTACCGGGGCCGAAACCTCTGGTGGTACCTCGGTATCACTGAAAAGAGCATCTGGCTCGACAAGCTGATTCATCATTTATATGCGCTGGTGCGCTTTCAGCATGTTTTTGAGAAGGAGATGTACGACGAAGTCTGCCTCTGGGTGCGTGATGTGGCGTTAAGCAAAGTTATTGCCGATTTTACCCGCGGACGGGGAGTCAAATGCCTGCGCGGGGAAAATAGACTGAAACGCCGATGGCCGGGGAAAGGTACGGCATCTTTCGTTTTTTCCTACCTCCTCCTGGTATGCTGTGAGTTTGTCAAGCTGTTCCTGAAACTGCTCACCTTGAGAGTGACAAGGATCAGGGAAGAGAACATTCCCGCGGATAGAGCCATAGGTTTTTTCAGCGTCTATCCGTTATGGTGGAAAGAACCCTTTTCAGAGAAAGCGACAGATTTGATCTTCCAGACCATCCCCGAGAAAATAGAGCGGGAGAAGCCGATCTGGCATGTTCTCTGGCTGATGCCCGGGCATACACTCCTTTGGAGGAAGAAAGGCTTTGAGGCCTTTACGCGAAAGCACCGGGTGTTTATCCTGGACAGCTTACTTGGTTTTTCCGATATTCTAAGCATTTTTGATCCATTTATTTTCGTCAGGTTTTTTAAAGCGTTCAGCACGGCATACCATGCATCCTATGAAATCGGGGGAACGAATATTTCCCCGCTTGCGCGTGGAGATTTGTTCCGGGCATTCACTTCCCCCGTGTTTTTTCAGTGCCTCCTGCTGGACAGATGCCTGCAGAGGGTAGCATTTGGAAATTTGGACGCCCTTTTCTTCAGGATAGAGTTTCAGCCCATAGAAAGAGCCCTTTTGTATAACACTTACGGCAAGATGAAAACCATCGGCTTTCAGCACTCTGCATTGGGGAGAAATTTCCTCAATTATGTTTTTGATGAAGGTGAGCTTGACGCCCATTGGCAAAAGAGGGGTGAGCAGGAAAGCATGCCTTTGCCGGACTACATTCTTACGAGCGGGGCAATTGGAATAGAGTACATGCGGCGGGCCGGCTACCCTGCAGAACGCCTTGCCGTGGGGGGATCGGTGAGGTTCAGCCCTCTTTACGAATACAGGGAAAAGATGTCTTCGCGACAGGAACTGCGGAAGAAGTACGGGATACCGCCGGGCAGAACGGTTGTTTTTGTTGCCACCGCTCCCCTGCTGCAGGAGACTCTCTGTATGCTTGCGGATCTTTTTGATGCTGTCAAACCCGCACCCGAGCGTTTCCATCTGGTTGTGAAATGTCATCCCGGAGCCAATGCCGTTCCGGGTTATATATCAAAAGTCAAGGAAGTGATCGCAGCGCACGGGAAAACCGTTTCCCTTGATTTTTATAATGAACCTGTTGCCTTTTATGATTACATAACGCTATCCGATGCCGTCCTCCTGACTGGCGGCACGGTAGCTCTGGAAGCCATGCTACTGGGATGTGTGCCGATAATTTACATAAATGATGCGCAGTTCAGTCACAATCCCATGACCGAATATGCCGGCGCCGTAATTTTCGTGGATGGGAGTGATGCGATGGCAGCGGCTCTAAAAACTATAACCGACAGGGACGCCGTAGAAAAATTGAAAATGAAATGGAACAAGCCCCTTTATGACATGTTCCATGACACAGGCGAAAACCCGGACAGACAGTTCCTGTCCGTCTTGAAAAACGATCTCGAAATATTGTGAGGTAAACCATGCGCTGGAAAGTTATGATCTCCGCCCCCTACATGCAACCGGTTGTCGACAGGTTCAGGCCTTTTTTTCAGGAAAGGGACATTAAACTGGTAGTTCCGCCCGTGAACGAGAGACTGGAGGAAGACCTGAAAAGAGTCGAAAAAAAATGGCGGATGATCCTCTAATCGAATTGTATGCCGAAACAGCGGTCCGGTGATGATTTTGAAACGATTCATGGAGAAGAACAGGCTTTCCCGGATGATCCTTTATCTTACGTTTTGTCTGGCGGTTTTTTACCCCTTCAAAGGCTTTATTTCCCTCATGTTGTCCCTTCTCGTCGGCCAAAATTGTTCGTGGCTCATAAACCCCCTTTTCTTTTTTTTCCTTTTCGGTTTTGTCGTTCTCAATATGATCGCTCATAATATCGTTCTTTCTTCTACGGCGGACAAACTATTGCTTTTTGCGGGAGTCGTGGGACTGGCCTTTGGTACGGCGAAGGGTGACTACGCCCTTCTGTACAAGACTTTTCTGCTCTTTTTCTTGCCTGTTCTGCTCGGGTCTCTCCATAGGATCGACGGGCGTTTTTTTTACAGGACCGTATTCATGTTCATCGCTGCCTCCACTATATACATGTTGCTGGAAAACATCATACTCCATCCGGGCATGTATGGGTTAAGCTTCAAGGCCCTCTCTTATGAGCAACTTTCCGCCTATACCAATTACCTGATCTGGTCGAGAATTGACGCCAGCCTACTACTTGTTGATTACCGCCATGTCGGTTTGACCAACCGTACCGGTGGCTATCTGGGGAATATTTTAGCGATGCCTGTCTTGCTTGCCATGGGAGCAACTTTTTTCTACGTGTCCACGAGAGAGAGTTTCAGGGTCTCAGGCCTAGTATTCACGGTGATTTCCGTTCACCTGCTTATAATGTCGCAGTCCACCACCGCTATAGTGGCTTTTGTTATTACCGTTCTTTTCTATGAGCTTTGGGTGAGAAGAAATATTTGTTCCCTGATCTGGCTAACTGGAGCGATGATAGCTTTGATTTCTTTTAAGGTGGGGGGCTATGTTTATGAAAGATTTCTGGCTAATATGAGGGATCCACAGTATGTGCATGCGTTCCTGGGTTATTCGGTCCTTCTTAAGCCCGGCAACTTATTATATCTTGTCTTTGGAAAGTGGAGCTCCATGCTGCCTGAGGGAGGCGGTACCCACTCAGACCTTATTAACATCGTCGTGTCTTATGGCGGAGTTATTGCATTCCTGTTATACAAAAGACTGCTGGCCCCGCTGGTAGTCCTGCGCCGAGTTCCAGACCCTACAGGCAGGATTTATGCTCTCATGGTGTTGACCGCCTTTATCTGCCTTTTACATGCCTCAGCGACAATGAATGTGAACGTCATGATCCTGGTGACGCTTCTTTACCTAAAGGCCTCTGCACGGGGAAGAATCTTCGGTTGCCCGAAGCCTGACCGATTATGCATATTCCGCTCAAATCGGCCACCAATTCCGGAGCATTCCGGCCACCTGTTCCAGAGTAAATCGGCCACCTAATCGGAGCGAAGCGCCGCTGGTTTTTTTCATTGCTTGACACCCTCTGATACTATAAATTAAATTAGTTAGTTAAGGTGTCAACAAATTTAGGCCCATTCAC
>JBDRBD010000115.1:0-4549 GCA_043823025.1 Candidatus Omnitrophota bacterium
CAGCACGCCGTCTTCATCGCATCGGGAAGAAACAAACTCCTTTGCCACGAGGTTCATGCCGTCGTGAAGCGAATTGATAATGCAGAAATCCGCAAGCCGGTACCAAGCCCTCAGGGCCGTGGAGGGCGCCAGTTCCTTCAAGTAAAGGATGGGTTTCCAGTTGTCGCGCTGATACTTCCAATTAATCGACTCCACCAACTGATCGATTTCGTCGTTGACGCGCTGGTACATCGGGAGGTGGGTCCGGCTGGGAACTCCGATTTCAACGATGGTCAGCTTCCCCTGATATTTGGGGTAGCGCTCGAGAAACCGGTCGAGCGCCTGGAACTGCTCCGGGATTCCTTTGGTATAATCCACCCGGTCCACGCCGAGCCCGATGATTTTATCGCGCAAGCCGTAGCGCCGCCTGATTTCCTCCATTTCCTGAACCACTTCTTTGCTGGAGGCATGTTCTGTAATGGCATCAAAATCGACGCTGATGGGAAAAGGATGGACTCTTGTCGTATGCTTCTCCCGCGTGATCTCAGAACGTTCGTGATCCACCTTCGCCTCCAGCATCCGGTCTACCGTGCTTAAGAAATTCTGACAGTGATGCTGGATGTGAAACCCGAGGAGGTCATTCCCAAGCATCCCGTCCAGGATCTCCTCCCCCCAGGGACAGATACGGAAGGCTTCCGGGTTGGGCCAGGGAATATGCCAGAAGAGCGCCTTATAGATATTCGGTTTTTGCAGATGGCGCGCCAGGAGCGTGAAATGATAATCCTGGATGAATACAAACGCGTTTCGGTTTTTAACTTCATCAAGAACTACTTCCGCAAATTTCTTATTGACGGCACGGTAGGTATCCCAGTCGCATTCATTAAACGTGGGGCGGGTGTAAGTGATATGACAAAGGGGCCATAGCGCTGTGTTAGAAAAACCGTAGTAGTACCCGTCTTCCTCTTCTTTGGTCAGCCACACGCGGCGAAGCGCGTAGGAAGGATTCTCCGGGGGAACTCTGACGCGGTCGTGTGCATCCACCGCCTTGCGGTCCGCCTCACCGCTGGCATGTGCGATCCAGGTCCCGCCGCAGGCCTGCATCACCGGATCCAAGGAAACGGTGAGACCGCTCAGGGCCGATTGGCAGACGATCTCTTCCCCTTCAAACCGGTGAATATAGGGCTCGCGGTTGGAAACAACAATCAAAAGGTCCTTGCCGATTTTTTCCTGGACGATTTTTCGTACGTCTTGTCGGGTCCACATGATTCAAGCGTTCTCCGTCATTATCCTACCGCCGAATCCGCCGCCTGTCAAATGAATGCCGCCCGCCTTTCCGCCGTCAGGTCTTTATTGACGCTCGAACAAGAGAAAACCATAAGGGGAAAGAGCAATGCGAGACTCCCCTTCTGAAACCAACACCTCGGGGAAAGGAGCGGCGTCTTCCAGCGTATCCCGGCGTTGCCATCTTTTCTCTGCGGTGTCCAGTCTTTTCTGCCATGTTCCCTTCGGAATCGGAAGCGCGATTTCCGCTGCATCCCTTCCAAAATGAGCGAGCATCAAAAGCTCCTGAGAGCCGTTCCAGCGCCTCAAAAAAAGGACCTTCTCCTTCTCAAAACCCAAAACTTCCGTCCTTTCCTTGCTCAAGACCTCAAGCGCAGGAAGGGATTTCCGAAGACGGATTAATTCTCGATAAAAGGCAAAAAGGATTTCATGATGCCCTTCGCGACGCAGTGTCTGGCTGCATGCTGCGCTCAAAAACGTTTTTTCATCCTGGGGGTCCATCGGCGTCCCTTGCCATCGAAACGCGCGATACCCTTCCCTGCGCCCCCGTCTCACCGATTCCACCAGACTCGGATCCGAGTGGCTGACAAAATAGGGAAAGGGAGCCGTCTCGCCGTATTCCTCTCCCATGAAAAGAAGCGGGACAAACGGCGATAAGAGATACACGGACGCAGCAAGCTTCAGGGCCTCAAAGGAAACAAGGGATGCGAGGCGGGCGCCATCCAGGCGGTTTCCTACCTGGTCATGATTCTGGATGAAGACAACGAGCTGATCTGCCTGGATATCCTGCGACGAATTGCCGTGATTCCGGTCCCGGAAAGAGGAACGCTGCCCTGAATACACAAACCCTTCCCGGAAGGCCTTCGCCAGATGTTCCATCTTTCCGAAATCCTGGTAATAACCTCTCCGCTCCCCCGTGAGAAGGGTATGGACGGCATGGTGGAAATCATCATTCCACTGGGCATCGAGCCCAAGCCCGCCGCGCTCTTTGGGTCGGACGAAGCGCGCGTCGTTCAGGTCGCTTTCGAGAATCAGAAAGTTTTTTCGGCCGCGCCTTGAGGCATCCTCACGCACCTTTTCCCCCAATATCTCAAGAAAGGGCTTGGCGCTCATATCAAAAATCCCATGAATGGCATCCACCCGGAGGGCATCGATGTGAAATTCCCGAAGCCAATAAAGTGCGTTTTCAATGAAAAAGTGCCGGACCTCCTCACTCCCGGAGCCGTCGAAGTTGATCGCCGGCCCCCAGGGGGTGTGATACTTGTCCGTAAAATAGGGGCCGAAGTGTCCGAGATAATTCCCTTCCGGCCCCAGATGGTTATAGACCACGTCGAGTAGGACGGCCAAGTCCGCCTGATGACAGGCATTCACCAGACGGCGTAACCCCTGAGGCCCGCCGTAAGAGGCATGGGCCGCAAAGGGATAGACGCCGTCATAACCCCAGTTGCGGCTCCCCGGGAATTGGCCGACCGGCATCAGTTCAATGGCATTCACCCCGAGCTCCTTGAAGGTGTCAAGTCTTGCGGCGACAGCATCAAAAGTTCCTTCGGGAGTGAACGTCCCGACATGGAGTTCATAGAGGATGTAGTCGGAAAGATTGAGGCCTTTCCAGTCCCGGTCTTCCCACGGAAAGTGGGAACTTACTGCCTCGGAAGGACCGTGAACCCCCTGGGGCTGAAAACGCGAGGCGGGATCCGGATACGCCTGAAGGCCGTCCAACCGGTAACGGTACAGACTCCCCGGCGCCGCTCCCTCGACGATACCGCGGTAATAACCGTTCTCTTCCCTTTCAAGCGGTACCCCCTTTTCCGTCGGGCCCAGAAGCTGCACTTCCAGTTTCTGTGCGTAGGGGGCCCATACGCAGAACTGGGTGCGCTTTTCATCAAGTTCATAGGCGCCTAACGTTTTTTCCAACGAGACCCTATCCTCCGGCCTGCTTGAAATAGATAACGCCCAGCGGCGGCAATGTGAGGTTCAGCGAATAAGGGCGCCCGTGGGAAGCAACGGAATCCGCATGAACGCCGCCCCTGTTTCCGTGGCCGCTTCCTCCGTATTCCATACCGTCGCTGTTGAGGATTTCCCTCCAAAAGCCGCTTCGGGGGACGCCGATACGGTAATGATGCCGGGGGACCGGCGTAAAATTGCAGACAGCGAGAATCAAGTCACCCGTAGTACGACCCTTCCGAATATAACTCAGCGTGCCGTTCTCATAATCGCTGCAGTCAACCCATTCGTACCCTTCGGGATGACAGTCGTTCTCGTGAAGCGCCGGTTCGTTGCGATAGCAGTGATTGAGGTCGATGACCCATTTTTGAAGCTGTTGGTGGTGCTCATATTGAAGCAGATGCCAGTCCAAACTTGTCTCATGATACCACTCGCTCCATTGACCGAATTCTCCCCCCATGAAAAGGAGCTTCTTCCCTGCCTGGCTGTACATATAACCGAATAACAGCCTGAGGTTGGCAAATTTCTGCCAGTCATCGTTCGGCATTTTCGAAAGGAGTGCGCCCTTGCCGTGAACCACCTCGTCATGCGACAGGGGGAGAATGAAATTCTCCGTGAACGCATAAAGCATCCGGAACGTCAGCTCATTGTGATGATATCGGCGGTGAATCGAATCCTTGGTGAAGTAAACCAGCGTGTCATGCATCCAGCCCATATCCCATTTAAACCCAAAGCCGAGCCCGCCCACATACGTCGGCCGGGAAACCATCGACCATGCCGTCGATTCCTCCGCCATCGTGAGCGCATCCGGATAGTGCCGGTACATTTCCTCGTTGAAGCGGCGCAGAAAATAGATGGCATCGATATTTTCCTTCCCGCCATATTCATTCGGCATCCACTCCCCCTCTTTCCTGGAGTAGTCCAGATACAGCATCGAGGCCACCGCATCGACCCGCAACCCGTCGATGTGATAGCGGTCCATCCAAGAAAGGGCGCTTGAGATCAAAAAGCTCCGGACTTCATGGCGGCCGTAGTTGAAAATGAAGCTTTTCCAGTCCGGATGAAAACCTTTCTCTGGATAGGCGTGTTCGTAGAGGTGGGTCCCATCGAAGTAGCCAAGTCCGATATCGTCGGTTGGGAAATGGGAAGGGACCCAATCCAGGATCACGCCGATCCCGTGCTGATGCAGCGTATCCACCAGATACATGAAATCCTGGGGCGTTCCGTAACGGCTGGTCGGAGCAAAATAACCGGTAGTCTGATATCCCCAGGAGCCGGTAAAGGGGTGTTCCATGAGCGGCAGGAATTGGACATGCGTGAAGCCGAGCCGTGAGACATACTCCAC
>JBDRBD010000116.1:0-2231 GCA_043823025.1 Candidatus Omnitrophota bacterium
AGAATCTGGCCCGGGCCGCCACCGGAGATTCGGAACTGCAGGAGCTGGCGTCGAACCCCATGCTGCTGACCAGCATGGCCATCGTCCACCAGCAGAACCGCGAGCTTCCCCGAAAACGCGCCGAAGTCTACGCCAAGGCTATAGAAGTTCTGCTGATAAAATGCCCACGCGCCGGCGAAGAGGTTACCCCCGCTTTGGCCGACATACTGGCACGGTATCCCGCGCTCATGCGGGCCATGCATCGCCTTGCTTTCGTTGCCCACGAAAGCAATGAAGGGCGTGGTGACGGGAAGCGCGAGGCGACCGATCTGCCGCGGATGATCGCTCTGGACCAGTTGGAACAGGAGTTTCGCGATCCTCACCTCGCGATCGAGTTTCTCGACTATGTCGATCAGCGGGCGGGCCTCCTGGTAGGCCGCGGCGGCGGCAGTGGCGACATTCCTTCAACGTATGCCTTTGTTCACCGCACGTTTCAGGAATTCCTGGCCGGTTGCGAACTGGTAATTCGAAGGGGAGTGAAAGGCATACGCGAGAAGTTTAAAGGGGGAGACCACTGGTATCTGGCCGCGCAGTTCGGAGTCGAGCACTGTCTTTTCAACGAAGCGAATGGCGATATTTTCGGCGCAGAATTTGCGTTCTTGGGTTGGCGCCTATGGGGATTGCGCCACCCTGCGGCAGGATCTATGAAATTCGACCCGGAAAGATGTTCAAGCCTTCGCTTCTCGCGGCTCGGGAGAGCCTCCGGTCATAACAGGCAAAGGTAAAATCCCGAACCGCGGTATCCCGAATGATAAGGGCTGAGGCCAGATGGATGGCGTCAAAGCCGCGGAGAGGGTGTTTGGCAAGCACCTTTTCAATCGTATCATTCAAATCATTGGCGACTTCCACCAAATAAAACGCCGTCCAGTCTTGTTTGAATGAATCGATGACGGTTTCCAGCAGGCTATTCGTTGTTTCTGACTCCCGTTGTTTTCTGTGTATCGAAGCCAGCGTTTCGGCAAACGTGACGCAGGAAGTCACAATTTCATCTGCCGCTCTCCATCTGGAAATCACATCTTCCGAACCTTCCTCGTGAAAGTATTTTTTCAAAAGGGCGCTGGTGTCCAGGTATAGAATCATCGTCGGTCCTCGATGGCCATTTCGGACGCTGGTTTTCCTGAAACCTCGACCGGGTCGGAAACATTTTTATCGAGGCTTCTGCTTGGAAGCGTTACCAGGCCTTTTTCTATCAGCGGGCGCAAAAGATCCGCCGTGGATGCCTCCGACGAGTTTTCCGGCACGATCCGGGCGATCGCTTTGCCTCTTTCCGTTATGCGCAGTTGTTCTCCGTTTTTGACCCGTGAGAGATATCGGCTCAAATTATTTTTCAGATCCTTTATACCTGCGGACAACATATAGCACCTCCGGTAGCTACTTTCCTGATAAAGTAACCTCTTTTGGAGAATCCGTCAAACCATTTTGGAAGGCAGGTTCCATTCTTCTCTGGAAATTTTCAGACGATGGCCTTACCTCCCCCTGCGTTAATCCAATTGCTTACTTCCAAAAAGGGATAATCTTCAAGGATGCCGAAATGCGGCAGTTTCCTGATTTTGTATCTCGTAAAGACAGGCGTGGTGATGCCGCAGAGGAACCGGGTCAGATTGACCTCGGTGAACCGATCCCCCATGGCCTGCACAAATTCATCGGTTATGGTTTTGAATTCAAACCGGGAAAGCGGTTTGAGTTCGGCCGTGTGCTGCATCACCGCCCTTCCGGTCTTGCAGAACGAGCAGTGCCCGCAGCGCTGCTGTTCGAGATGTTCTCCGAAATATTCGGCAAGCCGTCTGCTGATGCACGAATCGCTTTCGAAAAAGCTTACCATGGTGTGAATTCTCTGAATCTCGACGCCTTCCTTCCTTTTAAACAGCGCATACATTTTTTCAGCCGCCTCATCGGCATCGAACGCCTGGGTCAGAATGTCGTAAGCTTCGATCGCCTGCCGGGACTGAAGCTCGATCCAGCCCTTCTCGTCAAAGTATTCCAGCGCGGTGATGATCCGCTGCCGCTCGGTGTCGTAACTATCGACGATCGCCGGTATGTCTACACCCGTCCATATTTTCCGGGTGTGGCAGTGATTCAGGATCATTTCGACAAACCGTTTTCGTTCCCCCTCGAAACGATTGAGGATATCTTCCGGCTCGGTATGGTACTTGAACTCATATTCTTCAAAATAGCTCCACTTGGGCCGGATG
>JBDRBD010000117.1:0-4100 GCA_043823025.1 Candidatus Omnitrophota bacterium
CGATCTCGCCGAACATTCTCTTGACGTCTTCTTTTCCCCTGGTGCTTTCCGCCATGCCGTCTCCTATCAAAGCTTCTTTGAAGCCTTTTCTTTTGCCGTCTTGAGAAGTTTCTTCTGCTCTAACACAATGTCTAAGCAGAGGCTTTGAAGTTCCTTAATCAGCACGTTGAAGGATTCAGGGACACCCGGCCTGAGGGTATTTTCCCCTTTTACAATGGATTCGTAAATGCGCGTCCGCCCGATGACATCATCGGACTTCACCGTTAAAAGCTCCTGCAGTGTGTAGGCGGCGCCGTAGGCCTCCAACGCCCATACTTCCATCTCGCCGAACCGCTGTCCGCCGGACTGTGCCTTCCCGCCAAGCGGCTGCTGAGTCACCAGCAAATACGGCCCAATGGAACGAGCATGGATTTTGTCGTCCACCAGGTGGGCCAGCTTCATCATATAGATGTAGCCCACCGTCATTTTCTGGTCAAAGGCTTCGCCGGTGAAGCCATCAAAAGCCGTAATGGTTCCATCTCCAGGAAGGCCGGCTGCCTTGAGTTCCTGCTTGATCTGTTCCTCCCGGGCCCCATCGAAAACAGGGCTTGACACCCGAAAGCCGAGGATCTTGGCCGCCCACCCGAGATGGGTTTCGAGAATCTGCCCAACGTTCATGCGGGACGGCACTCCCAACGGATTCAGGACCACCTCGATAGGCGTCCCATCCGGCAGAAACGGCAGGTCCTCCTCCGGGAGAATTTTGGCAATGACACCTTTATTTCCGTGACGACCGGCCATCTTGTCCCCGGTGGAAATTTTTTTCTTGCTGGCGATGTACACGACGACGCGTTTAATCACACCCGGAGGCAGTTCGTCGCCCCTTTTGATTTTATCAATCTCACGTTCCATCTCGTACACCAGCTCGCCGATCTGGTCATCATAGATAAGACAAATTCGCTTGAGCTCGTCTTCGATTTTCAGGTTGTCCGGAACCCGGATGTCACGAAAATCGCAGTTTTCGAGACTTTCGATGTCCGATTTCCGAACGGTCTTCCCCGCCGGAATCAAGACAGCACCCGACTCTTCGTCCAAAAGGGCCTGGGATAGTTTCTTTCCGAAAATAAGTCTCGAAAGTTTTCCGATCCTTTCTTTCCGGACCGCCTCGATCTGGATCTCGTGAGTCTTTCGGACCTCCTCAATCTGGGCCTGTTCCTTTTTAGCTTCCTCGCGGCTTCTGGATCGAGGTTCTTTTCTCGAAAAAACCTTAACGTCCACGACAATTCCTTCGACGCCCGGCCGAACATAGAGCGACGTGTCCCGAACGTCGCCTGCCTTCTCGCCAAAGATGGCGCGGAGCAATTTCTCCTCAGGCGACAGTTCCGTTTCGCTCTTGGGTGTCACCTTTCCAACCAGGATGTCCCGTGACTTTACTTCGGCCCCGACGCGGACAATACCGCTTTCCTCCAAATCTTTCAGGGTTTCTTCCCCGACATTGGGGATATCGCACGTAATCTCTTCCGGGCCCAACCGCGTATCGCGCGCCTCAATTTCAAACTCTTCGATGTGAATGGAAGTGAAAACATCTTCCTTGACCAATTTTTCGCTGATGAGGATGGCGTCTTCGAAGTTATATCCGCGCCATGGCATGAAGGCCACGAGGACATTGCGTCCCAGGGCCAACTCACCCTCTTTGGTGGCTGCTCCGTCGGCAATCACTTCACCTGCTTCCACCTTCTGGCCGAGTTGGACAATGGGGCGCTGGTTAATACAGGTATTGGCATTGGACCGTTGGAATTTTTTCAAAGGATACGTGATGCCGCCGAGCACGATTTCATCACTTTGCACAGAAGAAACAACCCCGCTGTTTTTGGCAATCACCACGGCCCCCGAGTCTTCAGCCACACGTCTTTCAATCCCTGTCCCGATCAACGGAGCCTCGGTTTTAAGCAGCGGAACAGCCTGGCGCTGCATGTTGGAACCCATTAAAGCTCTGTTCGCGTCGTCATGCTCCAGAAAAGGAATGAGACTTGCGGCAATCGAAACCAGCTGCTTCGGGGAAACGTCCATGCAATCAATTTTCTCTTTTGACACTTTTGGAAAGTTTCCTCGGTAACGGCAGGAGATTTGCGGTTCGACAAAATACCCTTTCTTGTCAAGCGCCGCATTCGCCTGCGCAATCACCACCTGGTCTTCCTTATCCGCAGAGTAATATTCAATCCGGTTGGTGGCCCGCCCTTCCACGACCTTCCGATAGGGGGTTTCGACAAAGCCAAATTCATTGACGCGCGCATACGTGGAAAGAGAGGCAATGAGTCCGATGTTTGGACCTTCCGGCGTTTCGATGGGACAAACGCGTCCATAATGCGAGTAGTGGACGTCACGTACTTCAAACCCCGCCCGTTCCCGGGAAAGCCCACCCGGTCCCAAAGCGGACAACCGCCGCTTGTGCGTCAGTTCGGCAAGGGGGTTGGTCTGATCCATAAATTGTGAAAGTTGGCTTCTCCCGAAGAAATCCCGGATGACGCTGGAGACGAGCTTCGAGTTGATCAGATTGTGAGGCATCATATTTTCAAGATCATAAATGCTCATTCTTTCCTTGGTCGATTTCTCCACGCGGGCAAGGCCGATTTGGAATTGATTCTGAACCAGTTCGCCGACAGAACGAACGCGCCGGTTTCCGAGATGGTCTATATCATCTACCTCGCCTTCGCCATTCTTAAGGAGCATCAGATACTTCATCACTGCGATGACCGTCTGGAGATCCAGCGTGTTGTGGCTCAACGGCACTTGCATGCCGAGCTTCCGGTTGAGAACATATCGTCCCACGCGGTTCAGGTCATAGCGACGGGGATCCAGGAAAAGGCGCGTGAAGAAGGAATTCGCGCTCCCGGCGGTCCGGGGATCCCCCGGCCGCAGTCTTCGATAGATATCGATCAGGGCTTCCTCCTTCGACTTCACATGGTCCTTCAGGAGCGTGTTCTCGATTTCCGGGACAGACCGTTCGAGCAAAAGCAGGGACTCAATCTTGTGGTTCTGAATTTTTTCGACTAATTCTTCGGTGAGTGTTTCAAAGTGTTTTGCGAGAGTAAATCCCGTTTCTGCATCAATGACGTCTTTGGCGAGTTTCCGCCCAACCTTTGTTTTCAGCGTGGCACAGCTAAGATCCTTCAGCTCTTCCAAGCCGCAGAAGATTTTCAGAATATCCTCATCGCGTTCGAGGCCGAATGCCTTGAGGAAGATGGTCACCGGCAACTTGCGGCGGCGGTCGATCAGAACATAAAGCACGTCTGAAACATCAAATTCGAATTCCACCCAAGCGCCGCGGTAAGGAATGATCCGTGAGGAGAAAAGCTTTTTTCCATTGGGATGAAGGGTCTCCTCGAAGGAAACGCCCGGTGATCGATGGAGCTGGCTGACCACGACCCGCTCATCGCCATTGATGATGAATGTGCCGGTCTCGGTCATCAGGGGAATGTCCCCCATATAAACCTCCTGCTCACGGACATCCTTCTTGGTTCGGAGGCGGAGTTTCACCTTGAGCGGCGCCGCATACGTCATCCGTCGCTTCTGGCACTCGTCGATGTCATACTTTGGTTTTCCTAATGAATAATTGACGAATTCCAGTTTGTTATCGCTGTCATAGCTCTCGATGGGGAAAACATTGAGAAAGGCCTTTTGAAGTCCCTTCGGTTGCCGTTTTGTCTTGGGCACATTCAGCTGCAGAAACTCCTCATAGGGCTCCGTCTGGATTTCAACCAGGTTCGGCATGTCATAACAGGTTGGGATTCGTGCATAATTTTTCCGTTGGATCATCGGTTTCCCTCTTAGCGACCTTCTGAAAAAACTTGGTCTATCCGTTTATTTCAGCTGAACGGTTGCCCCAGCGTCTTCGAGCTTCTTCTTGATGGTATTGGCTTCGTCCTTGCTGACCCCTTCCTTCACCGGTTTGGGGGCGCCCTCCACAAGGTCTTTCGCTTCCTTGAGGCCGAGACTGGTTAATTCACGGACTACCTTGATCACCTGGATCTTGTTCGCGCCAATGCTTGCAAGAACCACTGTAAAAGACGTCTGCTCTTCAGCGGCTGCAGCGCCTCCGCCCTGCGCCGCACCTGCGATGG
>JBDRBD010000118.1:0-3158 GCA_043823025.1 Candidatus Omnitrophota bacterium
CAACAAACACGACATTTTCATTCTCCAACCGCTGAAGCGCCTCTTTTGGAACCACCAATGGAAGTTGCACTTCTCCCACGGATATCCGGGCCTTCACAAAAAGACCTGGTCGCCATTTTCTGTCCGGGTTGGGGAGTACCACGCGTGCTAAGGCGGTTCGCGTTTTTCTGTCAGCCATGGGTGACACATAAGAAATCTTCCCTTCGGCGTCCGGCGTACTGAATCCGAGCGATATGCGCGTTCTTTGTCCTTTTTTTATGGAGACAAGATCCTTTTGGGGAACACTCAAATCGATCCAGACGTGGCTGAGGTCCGCAATGGTGAATATCTCTGTGTCATCGCTCACCTTTTCGCCAAGGGTGATATGTTTCTGGACCACGGTTCCGTTCAGGGGGGCCGTGATCACGTAACGGGTAAGGCTTCTGTCCGGATGCTTTTGAAAATTTTCGATAAACACGTCTGAAAAGCCTAAAAAGCGGAGCTTCTGTTCGGCGGATCGACGTTCGATTTTCCCCTCTGAGAGGCTCTTTCTGGCATCAAGGTATTCCTGTTTGGCACTGATCCCTTTTTGCCAGAGCTGTTCCTCACGGGTAAAGGTCGCTTGCGCCAATGCAACTCTTTCCGATGCAGCGAGGTATGCAGCCTTAGCATCCGCCAGTTCGCGGCTTTCAATAACGGCCATCACATCGCCCTGGCGGACGGCATCCCCCAGCTTTTTTCTCACCTCTTTCACCACTCCCGGAAGGAGCGGCATGATATGGGCGAGGCGATCCGCATCCATCACAATTTCACCGGGAAGCTCGATGGTTGTTAATATTCTTCCAGGCCCGGCCGTGCCAAACGTGATATCGAGCTTTTTCCTCTGAAGATCATTAATCCTGACCAACTTCCCGGGGGTGTGCGGATTGGATTCCTCCTTGTCTTTGTCTCTGGTTTGATCATCTGAGATTTTCGGGGCGTGCTGCTCACGTTCATGATCCTCATGTTCCTCCGTTTCAGCGCCCCCTCGAACAATTACCACCTCATAATGCCCGAATCGCCAGAAACCCAGCCCCGCTAATAGCAACAAGACTATAAAGCTTGAAATGTAGATTGATTTCCCCCTATTTTTTTTCACTGATTTTCCCCCTTTTGCCTTTTGCCACCCCTGCCGCATCCACTTTTTGCCCAATCAGTCGTTCGACCTCTACCGACGCCTCATGGTAGTTTTCCAGGGCCTCGATGTACCTGGCTTGTGCATCGAACAGGGTTCGCTGGGCATCGAGAACATCGAGGTATCTGAATTTGCCCTGTCGGTATCCCTCGCTCAGTCCGTCAAATACCTGTATAGCAGCAGGAAGGACATCTTTTTTCAACGTCATTGCTTCTAAATATGACGCCGAAAGAATCTGGTAGGCGCTACTGAGTTCTGTTTTGATCCGCACATCTGCGACTCTTTTTTCTTCTTCCACCTTTCTAAGATTGTGGCGGGCTTCTTCGATTCCCCCCTGATTGCGATCAAAAATGGGGAGCGGGATAGATAGTCCAAACACAAACGCGTTGTCGTTTGTTTGCTCAAAACGCTGCAGGCCCGCTGAAACCGTCACATTGGGAATCCTTTTAGATTTCTCAAACTCCAGCTTTGCCTCCCGTAGCAGGATTTCGGTTTCCCACCGGGCCTGATCCGGATTCCGGGCTGTCTGTTCAAGAAGCTGCTCAAGGCTCGTAAGTTCGGAGATCTTCTCCAGATCCCCTGCAACGCCTTCAAATACGGGAGTGGTGCTTCCCCAGGTAGCCGCCAATCGCTTTCGGGTGACGTCCCATTGACGCCGGGCCCTTTCCAATTCAATTCGGGTTCCGGCAATGGTCACCTGCGCCTTGGTCTTTTCCAGAGCGGACACCTTACCTGCCTCCACGCGTTCAGACACCACCTGAAAAACCCGTTTGGCCAATTGGTGAAATTTTTCTGATAAGGCCACCTTTTTCCAGGCCGCAAGTGCCTTTATAAATGCTTTGGTGGTTTCGGCAAACAGGTCGAGACGCTTCGAAGCATATTCCCAGTCTTCGATATCCGTTTCAAGTGCTGCCACAGATGTCCGTTTGCCCCGTTTATCTCCCAGTTCCAGCAACTGACTGAATGTGAAGTACATCACCGCGGACCCAAGACCATTCCGGTAATCAGACCAACCCAGCTCTTCGGCCTCAAAATCAAACTCTGGATTCGGCTGGAGGCTGGCCTGATGCATTCTTGCCTCTGCCGCCCGGACTTCCCAGGAATAGGAAGCCAACCCGGGATTTTTCATGATGGAGAGGGACAGGGCCTGGCCAAGGGTGATCACTCCGGACGGTTCCCCGGTATCGAGTCCCTTTAATTCAGGTTGGGATATTTCTACGCGTGACGGATAAGCGGATATCCCCTTTTCTATGTGCCGGGGTTCTTCCTGTGCCGCCGGGACCATATCCCCTGCGCCGACGGCACAAAGGACTATCCAAGTGAAGGCGAAATGCCTCAGAAGTCTCTTCAACACGTGATCCTCCAAAATCGATTCGTTTAGATGGTATAAGACATTATGTTCCAGAATCCCTTCCCTTTGCAGAGGTTTAAACACAGGGTCAGGACGTGGAACCCCAAACACAATTTTTCATTAGGGCTCGCGCAAAAATAACTTCGCAGAATTAGCGCTCGGATTTGGGTCAGATTTGGCCGATCGGATTGAGCAAAACCACAGGAATAGCAGTACTATTTCGAGGTTTTTGCGATTGAGGAACGGCCGAAGATGGTCTGAAGCCGGGATGCGAAAATGTGAAATTATTTTTGCGCGAGCCCTTAGTCGTTTGGATGGATCAAATGAGTAAAACGGTGGTTTGCAGAGGAGTTGGGCTGCGACGTTTACTGAATTGCACTGGTGAAGGGAGAATCTCATGAGGGGTTTCTGAAAACAGGGTGTAACCCGTACCCGAAAAGGCGTTTTTCTGTTGTTGATAGAAGGATTTTTTTTGGACAGGCACGGTCATCCGGTATGGATGTGCTGTTGAAAGAACAAAATCCACGCAAGGACCGCAGTGTTTCTTGGCAGGACCAGAGATAATTGGCTTGAAGGAAGGGGGATCTGTCAAATAGGAGCCCGGCAGTAATCTGTTACAGCCTCCGTTTTGCGCGGCTTCTATGGCGATGTGCC
>JBDRBD010000119.1:0-5690 GCA_043823025.1 Candidatus Omnitrophota bacterium
TGCCGGCGCCCGCCAGCTCCTGGGATTTCTGACGGGGCATCAGCTCGCCGACGGTTCCTTTTATGACGCCATGTATCAAGCGACAGGTTCTCCGGCGTCGACGGCGCGAAGCAGCGGGAATCAGGCCTGGGCTCTTTATGCGATGGCTTTTTATATACATCAGACCGGCGACACCCGTTACATTCCGATGGCCAACCGTCTCGCCAATTGGCTGATGGCCCGCCAGGACCCTGCGGACGGCGGGATTACAGGCGGTATCAATCCGAATGGAAGCGTGCGCACCTGGACCAGTACCGAACACAATATTGACGCCTATTTTGCTTTTAAGCTCTACCGGGTCGTGACAGACAATCCTGTGCATTTGAATACTGCCCATCAATGCAGAGACTGGCTCCTGAATGTCGCCTGGAATGATGCGGAACAGAGGTTCAATACCGGCGAAAATGATCCGTCTCGGTATCTGGATCCCCAGACGCTGGGGGTACTTTTCATGAACGATATCGGCGATTTTGCGAAACGGGATAGTCTCCTCACTTATATCGAACAGAATTTCGCCACGGAAAAGACATTTACCAACGGGAGTGTTACCCAGACCTATTACGGATTTGAGTATGCCTGGCAGGATGCGAGTTTCTGGTGGGAAGGCGTTGAGCAGACAGCCGTTGCCTATGGTCATGCGGGAAACAATACAAAGAAAGAAGATTACATGCTCCAACTCATCCGAAGCGATGAGATAGGGCGGTTGGGTTCCGACAATGATGGCGACGGCGGGTTTCAGTACGCCCTCGAAGCGGGTACACAGGGGCTATCTACAGAGGAACAGCCTTCCCCTGGTCTGTGGCTTATTTTCGCGATTAACGGATATATGAAGGACCATCCCTCGCCTTATTAAACGAGGAAAGTCTTTTTGGGTACAGAGGGTACAAAATCTTCTTGATTTTGTACCCTTATTGTTTTATAATACGCCGTAAGAGGTTAGAATGAAAGGCCATCTGGTAAATCAAGTAGCTCTTATCACCGGCGCCGGGCGGGGGATTGGAGAAGGAGTAGCTTACCGCTACGCCCAAGAAGGGGCAAAAGTGGCTCTGGTCAGCCGCGGCCGAGAAGTGCTTCGGAAGGTGGTTCAACGGATCAGGAAGGAAGGCGGAGAAACGCTTTCCGTTGTGGCGGATGTTTCCGTGGAAGAGGAAGTGACGAGACTTGTCCGCACCACGGTCAAAGTTTTTGGGAAGATCGACATCCTTGTGACGGCCGCCGGCGTTCTGACAAGTCGCTCCCCGATTGTTGAGGTGACGGAAGAAGACTGGGAAACGACCATGGCGGTAAATCTTAAAGGAAGTTTCCTCTGCAGCCGGGAAGTCCTCAAGGAAATGATGAAGCAAAAATCCGGATCTATCATTCTGATTTCCTCCGGCGCCGGGAAAAGGCCCGCCCCCTACTGGGGTCCTTACGGTGTTTCCAAGTTCGGGATTGAGGGACTCATGCTGACGATGGCGGAGGAAGTTAGGAATCTTGGAATTCGCGTCAATGCCGTGAACCCGGGAGGGACAAGGACTCGGATGCGGGCCAAGGCCTACCCGGACGAGGATCCCGGAACACTTCCGACTCCCGAGGAGATCAGCGGCCTTTTCGTCTATCTCGGCTCGGAGGCCTCCAAAAAACTGACGGGCCAGTCCATCGAATTGCGGGACTGGCTTGTCCAGCATCCTGAGTGGAAATAAGGGATAGTTGAAAAAATTAATGACGACTGGTTGTGGTGAGACGCATATGCGCAGACCGAGTGGTTCGACGGGCTCACCATCCCTCGAACCATCCCGAGCCTGTCGAGGGACGGGCATGGCGTCCCGAACGCCCGCCAAAAAGCTTTGGCGGGTCCGCCAACGTTCTGTGGCGGAAATAGTGAGGGACGAGCGAGGTCGAGCAACAAGCGCAGCAACGCACGCTGGGATTTGCCCGCCTGCCGGCGAGGCAGGCAAGCGGTGCGGCGAACCACACCAGGCGGCAACCTATGGTTTGTTGTAATCCTATGATTGCACCGAATCCGTTTACTCCGCAATCCGGTTGGGAGCCGAAGGTCTTCGGCGGACGGGAAGAGATGCTCCGCCGGTTCGAAGAGACCCTCAGGGAGGCGAGGGAAGTGCGGCCGCACCATGCGGTGATTCTCGGAGACTGGGGGATCGGGAAGACCTCGCTTCTCAAGCAGTTCAAGAAATTAGCGCAAAAGGAAGGATACCCCGCTTCCTTCTGCGCCATCCACAAACTCTCCGAGAAGTCGCACCTTGAAGAAGGGATCGCGCTTCTCATGGAAGAGATTCTCCTGGGTTTTCCGAAGGTCCCCGAGGGAAAGCAGTTTTTCCCTTCCGGAAGCAAGAAACTCGTTCATCAGCCGCAGGTTGCCTTGGTGCAGTTTCTCCGCGATCTCTGGGGATCTCTCCAGACAGAGCTTGCCTTGGTTCTCCTCGACGATATTCAGAATTTTGAAGTTATTCCGCAGGTTGTGGATGTTCTGCGCGGGGCTTTGAGCCACGATGAGATTTTGGAAAAAACCCGTTATCTTTTCGTTCTGGCGACCACGCCGACAGGTTGGGAATCGTTTCTGGACAAACATGATCCTGTCGGCCGGTTCTTCCGAAAGCGGGAATGGCTGAAAAGTTTGACTCGCGAAGAGGCCCGCTGCCTCATCGGAGGCACCCTTGCAGGAAGCGGCGTTACTTTTGAGGAGGAAATCCTCGAGAAACTTTTCGCTGCGACCGAGGGTCATCCCTACGAGATACAGCTGCTTTCCAGCCATCTTTATGATGCCCAGATTGAAGGGAACGTGACAACGGCTTCGTGGGAAGGGGCCTTTGAGCGGACTCTTCGAGAGTTGGGCCAGGATTATTTCCACGCGCTTCTCAGGCGGGCAAGCGATCGGGAAAGCGAAATCCTCAAGGTCCTTGCGGAAAAAAAGACTCCCATGAGCATTGCGGACCTCCGGCGGATGATGATTTTCGAGAAACGGAAAAGGAATTTCCCTGTTGATAACATCAAGAATTTTCTTTACCGGCTTGAACATAAGGGGCTGGTGCGCCGGAAAGACGACGCTTACGCCATTCTGGACCCGATGGTGGGGGAATTTATCCTCCGCTTCATTCCTTGAATTTCAGGGCGAGGGAGGACGATGATTCGACCCGAAATCATTTTTGAAGACGCCCATTTTGTAGTGGTCAATAAACCCGCCGGGCTTCTGACTGTTCCGGATCGCTGGGATAAGACCAAGATTTCTCTTCTCGGCGCGATGAACGAAACCCTCGGCTCAAGTCTTCGGCTGGCGCACCGCCTCGACAAAGAAACGAGCGGCCTCATCCTCTTCGCGAAAGATTTGGAGAGTCAGCGGTATATCTCAAGCCAGTTTGAGGGACAGGAAATCCGGAAGAGCTATTTTGCCTTGGTAGAGGGGAAACTCCGGGACACCTCCGGAAAAATCGAGCTTCCGCTGATGGACGATCCCCAGCATACAGGGCTGTCGCGGGTGGACGAAAAACGTGGGAAGCCCTCCGCAACGCTTTATGAGATAGTGGAGCGCTTTGTGGGCTTTACCTACTTGCGCGTCCAGCCCCTTTCGGGACGGACGCATCAGATTCGCGTTCATTTTGCGTCCATCGGTCATCCGCTCGCCGTGGATTCCCTTTACGGGAGACGGGACGCTATCTATCTTTCTGAGTTGAAGCCAGGTTACAAAAGAAAAAAGGATGCGGAGGAAAAACCACTGATATCCCGCCTGACCCTTCATGCGGGAAGCCTTTCTTTCAAAAACAGGGATGGTCGTCAGATTACGCTGGAAGCCTCGCTTCCCAAGGATTTTGTGCTGACTTTGAAGAACTTGAGGAAATTCAGATCCCTTCCGCAACCGCCACATAGGGCGTTCTCTTGAAAAGAGGACGGTAGGATTCTTTCACCCGCCGGAGGCGCTCAAGCCCGGAGTCGTCCATCGCGCTCACAAGCTCAAATTCCTTTTTTTCTCGGCAGAATTCCCTGAAAAGGTATTGGGCAAGTCCTTTTACCTCTAAGTCCGCAATTTCAAGAAGGATGCACCAGGTCGTCTTGTCCAGCGCATAACCAAAGGTGTAGCCCTTGATCTCCCCTCCGGTCTTGATGAGGCGTCCCTCAAGTCCCATGTCCTCGGCTTCCAGAAGAGCCCGCCTGTGGACGAAGAGCGCATCTTCCAAGAGGTATTGTGCATAGGCGTCTTCGGCGCCGGAGATGAGTTTACGGCTTTGCCACTTTTTGAAAAGATGAAAACAGTCCCAAAAATCCTTCTTCTGATAAGGGGCATAGGTAAAATCATATTTTTTGGAAAAGGTATTACAGAGAGCACGTTTTGATTTGTAAGGGTTTCCGGAAAGACCCGCAAGGTCCTCCCGCCGGTACAGATATTCAGGATATTTCGGATAACATTCGCAGCCGAGGCCCACGGCAAGAGACAGTTGTTTTTCGGAAAGCCCCTCGATCCGTAGCGGCGCTCCCGGGGGATTGAGGAGACTTAAGAGACGAAAGCCTTCTTTCAGGTGGGCGCTGGTAGTCTCTTTTGCCGCCGGCGGGGCAGGGAGGAAGAAACGATTTCCCTGTTCTGCAACAATCCAGAGCACCCCGTCTTCTTTCTTCCAGTAGAAACGGATGAGGTCTGAGAAAACATACAGCGGCGCGAAGGCGTGATCCGCGAAGTCCCGGCACTCCGGAAAACTCTGCTCCACAATCTGGCGGTCCTTGAGGGTGAGGCCCCGGAAACCCAGAGCGGGGGATGGGGGGCCTCCAAAGAGCATCTCGCGGAAAAGTTTTTCAGTAAGGCCGGAAAGCGGATATTGCGGAAAAACTGTTTCATTTTCTTTCCCAATAAGACCGGGATAGTTGCTCACTTCTGCGGCAATTTCTTTTTGCTCCAGAAAATCCCGGAGGAATTCAGCGTATTGCATGAGGGAAGTCCGGTGTTCCGGCTCCTGGACAAAAGGGCACTGGGTATCGATGCTGAGAAAGATTCTTTTGCCTGTGGGACTATAAGTCAGGAGAAAGGGATACAGCTGGCAGTCCAGGGGCCGGTCGGCGTAGATGGCGCAGGCTTGCGTTTTGGGCTCAAAGAAAAGACACGCACATTGGGATTCTGTTGCGCCTGGATAAGGTTTTGTTGCCGGATGCAGCACTGTTTCGGGGGCTTCGGGAGCGTAATCCTTCAAGGAAGAAAAATGCACTGGATGACTCTGAGGCAGCTTCTCAATTTCCTTTTTTGTGAAGCGCGGGAGCATGTCGCTTTCGGGTGAAGGAAATCGGCAGCAGACCTGGCATGCGAGGCAGACTTTGTTCGGGATCCATTGTTGAGGAACTTTCATGGTTTTATCGTATCGCAGAGGGCTTCTCTTGACAAGGGCAGAACGGTTGTTATAATGAAACAGATAAACATAGGGAGAAGATCGCGATGATTCGTAACGGCATCATGTTGAAATGGATGTTGTTGCTTATAGTATGCGTCGGGTTCTATAGCTGTGCACAGAAACCGGAGACCCCGGAGTTAACCCCAGAGGAGATGTCCGCTTCCTTCACGGAAGCCTCATTCTCAGAACCGTCTCCCGGCGTTACAGTCGTTTCTATCACACAAGCCGAAGAAACACCGGTGTCCCTGACGTCACCGGCACCGGCTTCCGCAGTGTCTGCCCAAG
>JBDRBD010000120.1:0-2566 GCA_043823025.1 Candidatus Omnitrophota bacterium
TTCAGGAAGTCTTCGGGACAAATTTCCTCGTGATCGGCGCCGCCGGCGCGGACAACTTCAAATTCGAGAAGAGTCTTCAGTATCATGGAGGTCAGGTGTTCGAAGACGCCCTCTCCGGTGTACTCTTTGTGGGTGGGGCGACGCTGGGCCTTGGCTCGCGGCACGGATGGTTTCCTTTAGGAAGGTCGCGGCAGGTCACCCGGGCGACAGGAAATAGGATTCAGGAACTTGACCATCGGCCCGCCATCTCTGTTTATGAGGATTATTTCGGAACAGGGTTTTATGCCGATGGTGAACCTTTGGCCAGACGCTCTCTTTTTTATCCCTTAGGTTTCCGGACCCAGACAGAGGGATGGTTGATCCGGCAGCCGCTCCGCGTCGGGGACGAAGGGTCGCTTGTCTGCAACGCGGAAATTCCGGAGGGAGAGGAAGTGCGCCTGATGATCGGGCTGAAGGAAGCGCTTTTGGAAGCGACCCGTGAGGCGGGAAAGGCAGCCCTGAGCGGACTCGGCGGGAAAAAGCCTCGGATTGTTTTTATTTTTGAATCCGCCTCCCGGAAAAAAATTTTGGGCCGCGACGCCCTTCAGGAACTTCAGATCATCCGCGAACTTTTTGGCGGCGAGGTCCCTGTCGCCGGCTGCTACAGTTACGGGGAGCTCTCTCCCCTCGAAAGCGAACGTTATCTGGGCCAGAGCCGTTTCTTAAACGAAGCGATTGTGATTGCCGCATTGGGGGACTAGGATCCGATGTTCAAAAAAATTCTTTTGGTCATAGCGCTTTTCGCGATCTCCCTCTACAATATGTACCTCGCCCAGACGCTGCTTCAGCGTTCCATCTTCGGATTTGCGATCATATTGGTGATCCCTTTTTTCATCTCGATCATCGGAACGGAACGGGACCAGCGGGCTCGATATGAACAGCTGCGGCGGACGTATGAGGAGTTGGATAAACAGACTGGCCTCATTCTCCGGACTGACCTGGAGCTCCGGAAGACCCAGGAGGAGCTGGACAAGCGAATCGACGGCCTGACGATGCTTCACGAACTCAGCAAGTCCGTCAACCGTTCCTTCAGCGTCGGCGGCAGTCTCAGTCAGTTGACCACATCCTTTATCTCGAAATTTGGTTACGACAAAAGCTTGATGATGCTTTTCGGGGAGGGGAAGGAGTCGCTGGGGTCTCATGCGCGGGTCGGTTATTCTGAAAAGGAGGCCCAGGAAATCCAGAATCGTCTCCTGAACGATAAGACCTTTGGAGAATTTCTCCAGTCCGGGACGCTGATTGGCTCCGGCCGGAGCGGCAAAAACGATCCGTTAGCCAAAAAATTCTCTGAAATCTTCCGCTCCTCCAACTTTGTGCTTGCACCGCTCGTCGTCCGGGAAAAGCCGGCGGGGTTCATTTTTGTCGGGAGGCAGGCCTCTTATGAGGAAATGACCGAGGGCGATGGGGAGCTTATCTCCATTTTGGTCAATCAGATGGGGCAGGCGATCGAGAATTCTCTTCTCTATGAAGAGCTTTGGCAGTCCCACCGGGAACTGGAAAAGAAGGTCAAAGACAGGACGCTGGAATTGGCAAAAGCCAATGAAGCCCTCAAGCAGATGAACAAAATGAAGTCCGATTTTGTTTCCAACGTTTCCCACGAACTGCGTACTCCCCTGACGTCCATCAAAGGGTATGCCAGCATTCTCAGTGACGGAAAGCTGGGGGCCATGACTGAGGAACAGAAACAGCGGCTCCATCGGATTAATGATCAGACGAACACGCTGACCCAGCTGGTGAACGACCTCCTCGATATTTCCCGGATCGAATCCGGGAAAGTGGTGATGGAGTTCAGACCCGTCGCTCTTCAGACTCTTCTGGAGGGGCCTGTGGACATCTTACAGCCCCAAGTCCGCGAGAAGGGCGTCGAGCTTCGGCTGGAGGTGGATCCCGAGCCGGTTGAAGTCTGGGTGGACCGCGAGAAGATGGAGCGGGCTCTGTTGAATCTCCTGGGGAATGCGGTCAAGTTCACGCCTTCCGGCGGCCGTGTCACGATACACACTTCGATGCGAAAGGACCAGGCCCAGCTGGACATCACGGATACGGGAATCGGCATCGACGCCAAGGAACTCCCGCACCTCTTTGAGGAATTTTTCCGCTCCGAGGCCGCCATCCGGCAGAGTATCAAGGGAACGGGCTTGGGTCTTTCGCTCGCCAAGCGGATTGTGGAGGCCCACGGAGGGGAGATCTGGGCCAAAAGCAAAGCGGGCCAAGGGAGCACATTCAGTTTTTCAATTCCCCTGAAGCCGAAGTCGCAGACTCCCGAAATTTCTTGAGGACCGCCGTGACTGAAAAAATTCTTGTCGTGGATGATGATCCGGACATCCGGGACGTTTTAAGGATTACGCTCGAGGCGGAAGGATATGAGGTCTTTGAGGCCGCCGACGGTTCAGAGGTCCTTCCGTCGATCAAAAAACATGGACCCCATTTAATCCTTCTCGATTTTGTCATGCCGAAGATGAACGGGTTTGAAGTGAGCGCCATGCTCAGAAAAGACATTCTCCTGCGGCATATTCCGATTATCATGCTG
>JBDRBD010000121.1:0-5327 GCA_043823025.1 Candidatus Omnitrophota bacterium
GCTTCATCAAAGTAGCGGGTTTTGATCGGACTCTCTTCAATTTTAAATCCATGGATAAGGAGCTGTACAATGATTTCCGTATCAAAGACGAATCCATTCGAATTCTTTTGAAAGGCAATCTGTTCCAGCGCCCTCCGGCTGTAGGCCCGGAATCCCGAATGATATTCCGTAAGATAGGTCGACAGCACAACATTTTCAAGCGCGGTCAACAGGATATTGGCATTGTGCTTCCACAGCGGCATCCCGCCTTCCAACGCGCCTCCCTTCATCATCCGCGAACCGAAAACCGCATCCGCCCGGCCTTCCTGGATCGGATGGACCAGCTCAGGGACGACCTTCGGGTCATACTGGTAGTCTGGGTGGAGCATCACGATGATCTCCGCCCCTCTTGCCAGGGCGTGGCTATAACAGGTCTTCTGATTGGCCCCATAGCCGAGATTCTTGGGGTGAAGTACCGTAAAGAGATTGCGTTTCTTTGCAATTTCCACCGTATTGTCCTGGCTCTGGTCGTCCACAAGGATGATTTCATCCGCCACACCAGGAGGAATGTCATCAATCGTGCGTTCTAATGTTTTGGCCGCATTATAGGCGGGTAGAACAATGATGATTTTTTTCTTCTCCACTTCAGGACATCTCCTTTTTGGCGGAACGTTTTCTGGCCACAAGTTCGATCTGGTCAAAAAAATTAAGGACGGCCCACATGCGGCGAAGCCCGGGGAAACAACTCAACGCTCCTGCGATCCCGCCCAAAACAGGGCTGATCTGATTGAGACGCCGAACCAGCGTTTTGACCGTAAAGAGGCGCCGATAGGAACGCTGAACGAGCACTTCAAATTCCAACCGGCGCAGCCATTGAAACAACGACGGCTTTGAAAAATAAACCACGTGTTCGGGGCGGAGACCCCACCACCGGTCCCCGAGAATGCGCGCGGCAGGACTCCCGATATCCGGCGTACTCAGGTAAAGGAAACCGCCTTCTTTCAGGACCCGACGGGCCTCCGAAAGAGCCGCCTGCGGCTGCGGAAGGTGCTCCAGTGTATCGATGAGGGTGACCACGTCAAAAGCGGATTCCGGAAGATGGGACGCCTCCAGCGATTCCCCGACGATTTTCAGGCCGAAACGGTCTTCAGCAATCTTTCTCGCCCATCGTGAGGGCTCGACGCCGGAACAGTCCCACCCGTGACTTCGGGCCACATCCAGAAAAAACCCCAAAAAACAACCGACATCCAAAAGGCGGCCGCGCTTGGCAAATCGTTCGATGAGGCCCAAACTCCGCTCCGCGATAACCCTCCGCAGTTGCTCCTCTTCGAAATACGTTTCATCTTTCATGTCCCGATAGGCCGCGAGGAGACCCTCCGGCGCTGGGAAAGGATGGACAAAAATCACTCCGCATTCTAAACAGCGTAAAAGGTCCTTCGGCGTCCCGTAAGAAGCCCTCGTAATCGAATGGGGCACCGGCACTTCGGCCCTCTTTGCACGCCGGTACCGTGTCAGGGATCCCCCCTGGCAGACAGGACAACTTCCTAAATTTTCCTTCTTGCAATCAACTGCCATTTCTTACCTCGAAGGAACCCAGGTCAAGAGGCGGACCGAGCACTTTCCCTTCTGTCTCATCGACAAGAGATGCTATCACATGCCAAATCGACTGCCCCCTTTTCGCAGTGGGGAAAACCAGACGGTACTGCTCGATAACCATCTCCCCCGGCTGCCACCGGATCGTCGGATAAAGCCGATAGCACAAAGAATGATATTGCCGGCGGAACCTTTTTTCCGTATCCACCATCTCAAATAAAAGACCGTACCGGCGGTGCGTCTGTTTCTTGCAGTACCATTCGAACGTGATCGGAAGCGTCTCGGAGGAAAGAAGAGTTCGGCTTTTTACCTGCCAACGGGAAAGACCCATTTTCCCTTCCGGATCTTTGACGAGAAAAGGAGGCGGGCGGCGGATTGGCCTGACCCAAAAAAGCTCCTCACCGATCCCTTTCTCCAAGAGAACAAGATCCTGAAAAGAGCGGACTACCCGGAACGGTCCTCCGGCAAGAAAGTTCCGCGCATGCAAATCTCCATCTTCTGCAGAAGGATAAAAAACGCCGTGGGTCAGCGGATCATTAAAATCAAGAAGGAGATATTGAATAGTCCTCGGAACAGAATAGGATTTTTGAGAAAGTGTATGTTTCTGCAGATACACATAATGGAAGGAATAAAGCTCTCTCCGGTTCGAAAGCCGGGGTAAAAACTCAAAAGTAGCCAGGACCGGAACGCCTTCCGGAACCATTTTCACCAGGTCATCCCTCTTTTTATCCAAAAGGTCTCTCTGGCATTCTTCAAGGATGGCCCCGAGGCGAAAATGGGGTCCGGCCCATCCGTTGGTGACGAGGGTCGCGAAGAAAACAAGCCAGAAAAGGACGTTTGGCGTTATGCGCATCCATTTCCAGCTCAAGAGATGTTTTGCTCCGCGGATACCCGCATAACACAAAAAAGGGATAAACAACGCCCCATAATGGTAGGTCAAGAAGTGCTGCGTCGGCCGCCTGGAAAGAAGCTGTTCCAGAAAGAACGGGACGCTCAGGAAAAAACTTTTCGGATCCAGTAACGGAAGGAAGGAAAACGGAAACAAAAGCTGCGTCACAAAGATTTTCTTTTCGGGCCCTTCCAGAAGAAGTTCGAAAATTTTAACGGGGTGCTTCAGGATGAAAGTGAAGGCCTCCGGGAGGGACTGGCCCAGATGCGAATAGAGAAGACTGAAGTTAATCGTTTGGGGATTCAGACGGCCCATCACGACGAACACGACGGCCCCGAAGTAAAGAATTCCTGAGACCAAAGGAGTTGCAACCCACCTCCAAGGCCTCCTGAGAAAAAAAGCATACAGCCCGAGGGCGGCGATGCCCAAGCTCACATCTTCCTGGCACAAACAGGCCAGCGCCGCAAAGAGGAAAAAGCGTCTCGGACGGTCTTCCTCAAAGGCATCCAGGGCACCCAGGAGAAAAAACACGGCCAACGCCACCGGGTGAAATTCGAAAAGATTGGTATGCCCGAGCGCCGGATAGAAAAGATAGGCAAAGACAAAACCGATCGGAAGCGGATCCGGGAGAGCCCGTCGGGCAATCCGGTAAACAAAGAAACCGCCTATCCCTAAAAAAAGGGTTTGAAGCCCAAGGAGCAGAAGCGGCGTAGGAAAGAGCGCATAGACAGGCATGATCAAAAAGACGATCGGAACAAAGTGGTTTCCGAGAAGGGGAATACCTAAGATGGAACTCTCCCACGAACCGTGGCACAGATTCCAAAGGCCCTGGGCGTAAACGGCGAGGTCAAAATCATGGAAGGAATAAGAATAATACTTCAGGACGGAAATCAGGGAAAAAAAACCGACGTGAAACCCGATGAGTCCCCAAAGAAACGCTTTTGACTTTATCACGAATTCCGCATCTTCCAAAAAGAGCCGTAGAGTAGACCCCTAAGCCGAGTTCTGTCCCGTCTCGCCCGCAGGCGGACGGAGGTGGCCATCTCTCTTGTCCTGATGTTGCCATCAGGATCGTGCGATCATACCCGCTCCGCCCCCCATTTCAGGGATTCGGACAGGCGATCCTTTTTTCCCTTGCGGGAATGGGCGAAGTCTATTGGATCTTGCTCCGCGTAGAGATTGCCCGTTTCACCCTCTTTCCACGGCGCCACTGAAAAAGCGACGCCGTCAAAAGAGACTCGTCTCTGTTGCTCTCCCGCCATCCGCCAAAGTTCGTTGGCGGAGGCGGGTCCGCCTCTGGCGGAAATCCTCCCACCCCATTTCTGAGGTGAGGGCGGGTGTTACCCGCTACGCTGCCTTCCGGAGCTCGGACTTTCCTCCTTCCCCCTCCCGGGAGAAGGCGGCCACCGGATCTACTCTACAGCTTCATGGTATCAATGGCCTCGTTGGCCAATTTATCCGCGCGACGGTTCTCGGTCCGGGGAACATGATGGATTTCAAAACGGGAAAAGTTCTGGATCAGTGCGCGAACCTGCCGGTGCAGCATTTTAAGATGCGATTCCTTGACTTTATATCGGCCCTGAAGCTGGCGGGCCAAAAGTTCACTGTCCGTATGCACCGAAATCCGGCTGACTTTGCGGAGCAGCGCTTCCTGCAGCCCATAAATCAGCGCCGTATATTCCGCCACATTATTGGTGGTCTCGCCGATGAATTTTCCGCATTCGCAGACGGTGCGCTGGGACCTGTCGCAAAGCACCACGCCGATCCCTGCCGGTCCAGGATTCCCGCGAGAGGCCCCATCGACATAAAGAGAAAGGGATTCTCCGTCGGTGTTCAAATCCCAAAAAAGGTCTTTCCTCATGAAGATATCTCGTCGTGTAAATAAAGAATCCTAGAGCAATTTTCGCAAATGATGATTTTCTCCTGAAGCTGCACCTCATTAATGACCTGCGGAGGAAGGTGAATATGACACCCGCCGCAAGAATGGCCCTTGACCGGAACTAAGGCAAGCCCTTCCTTGGCAATGAGGATTCTGTCGTAACGCGAATACAGCTTCGGGTTTAATGCCGGTACAACCCCCTGCCGTTTCTCCCCTAGGAGCAAAAGCTCTTTCTCGATGTCCGCAATCTCGCGGCCGATGCGGTCCTCTTCCCTGGCCAATTCGGCCTCCATCGCCGTCAACGTTTCCTTGCGCCTTGCCAGTTCTCCCTTCTTCCGGTCAATTTGGTCCATCACTTTTAAAATGTCTTCTTCCAAAACGGAGTTATCTGCCTTGAGCGTCTCAATTTCTTTCTGGAGGGACTGATATTCCTTGTTGGTCTTCACTTGATAAAGCTGGATTTGGTATTTTTTGATGACCCCCTCTTTTGACTCAAGATCTATTTCTTTGTTTTTCCGCTGAACTTGCAGCTCCGTCACCTGTTTCTCTTCATCCTTAAGGGATTGCCTTTCGGCATCCCGCTTTTTCCGGAAGACTTCAAGCTCCAGAGGCTTCTCGCGTTTTGTCCGTTCAAGGGCGTAAATTCTCAGATCCAGTTCCTGAAGCTGCTTTAGGATGGAAAGTTGTTCCCCTATCGTCTTCGCTTCTGCCATGAGATTCCTCTCAAACACTCCCTACTATCCGCTAAACACTCTACGCTATGAGCTAAATGGTGGGCCGCCTTACCAGAATTCCGTTCTGGCGGGCGAGCCTCACCAAATTTGCCTGCCCATTCCTCATGCGCAAATTTGGTGGGCGCAATAGGACTCGAACCTATGACCTCTGCGATGTGAACGCAGCGCTCTAACCAACTGAGCTATGCGCCCGCCCCACACTTTCTCATTAGTTCTATCGCTCTATTGCTCAAAGGCTCATCCTCTACCATGG
>JBDRBD010000122.1:0-3173 GCA_043823025.1 Candidatus Omnitrophota bacterium
GTCGGATTTTGACTTGAACGGAAGCATTCAACGTTTCGTCGGGCAGCTGAAGTTGCTTTCCCAAGTGGGGCTTCAGATAAGCCGTCGCGAATTCCCGGCATTCAAAGAAAAGGTCGATATGGGTGGATTCCGGCAAAGGACTTTTGATGTGCATACGAATGCGGAAAGAGGCCTCCGGTTTTCCGGCGATATACCCCTGAAAGTTGAGATGCTTTCCGCCAAAGAGCGTTCGCCCCAGGAAAAATTGAACACCTTCGAGGCGTTGGGGTATTTCTTCAGAAGGCAAAAATAACGCAATTTTCCCGTCGCGAAGGCCCAAGGAAGAAACCTGCATTTTCAGGTAAAAAACTCCGAAGCGCCTGTACTGTTCCGGCGAAACACCAAGCAATTTTCCCAGCTGTATCAGTTTCGGGAAGTCTTCGTGGAGTGAAAAAGAAGGATTTTCAAGAGTCACTCTCCCCAGCTTCAGCCCGAAGTGGGGGAACAGCATCGGTGCGGGTTGGATGCGAACCCTGGGGATGTGGACGGGAGACGGGATCACAGGGTCCATTCCCTCCTCAACCAAAACATTTTCGATGACAAGTCCCTGAAAGAGGTTGTAGTAAATCCGGCCTGCGGTCACCGGGACCTGAAACATTTCTTTGAAAGAAGCACGAATCAGAGGCTCATTCAGGGAAATCCAGCGGTTGACGAACAGAGAAAAACTCAGAAAAAGAAGCAGCAAAAAGACGATAACAAGAATGGAAAACTTATGGAAGGCGAATCGCGTAAAAGGACTTCCCATCCTGGGTGATCTCCAACCGGTCCACAAACTCACGCAACTCAAAATGGTTTCCCAGCGGGGAAGACCATGTCTGGACACGTTCGTTTTCAAATGCCAGAAAAAGTTTCTTCGAAGACAGCATCTCCTTCAGTTGAAATTCCAGCGTTTGAAATGCGGAAAGTTCTCCCAAAAGCCGGAAGCATTGAAGCAAATAGACATCGGCAAGAAGTCTAGGGATTTCTTCCTCGGCCTGCGCGAGATACTGCTCGAAGGCTTCTTTTGCTTCACGGCCATTCCGCTGTTTGAAGTAATATTCCCCGATGGCAAAGGTCGCCTCCAGAGCTCCCTCGGAATTCGGCTTCTCCTGCAGGAGAGCTCTGTACTCCATAAAGGCAAAGTCAAGCTCTCCTTCCGCGACATATTGTTTCGCCTGTGCGAGTTTTCCGCGGGATGTCTCGTCCGCATGGAGCATGTCAGCGGCACAAAAACAGGAGACGATCAGAAAAATCCAGATGGGAAAAAGCGTTTTTTTCATCTTGGATGACCGTCTCCTCTCCCCAGGGCGTACTCTCATTAAAAGTATATCACATTTGCTTCATGAGAGATCCAACTTCTGGAAGCGAATTACTTTTGCCCCGGCTTGCTTCATTTCCCGGAGAGCCCTCTCGGAATCCCCGGCGTTCAGCACAACACCGCGAATGGCATCTTCAAGCACATACGTCTCAAGACCCCGCCGGCAAGCATCAAGGACGCTATGTTTCACGCAATAATCAGTCGCCAGGCCTCCGACAAAAAGCCTTTGAATTCCCTGCTGTTTCAGAAGAGCCCCAAAATCGACCTCCTCTTTTGTGGACGCATGAAACGCTGAATAACTGTCCTTTTCGGGATCCATCCCTTTTGAAAGAATGGCGGCCTGAGCCAAGGAAAGTTTAGGATGAAACTCGGCCCCTTTTGTCCCCTGGACGCAGTGAGGCGGCCAAAGGCCCCCATAGGCCTTAAAGTGCTTTGTTACAGAAGGATGCCAGTCCCGGGAAGCAAAAATGGCAAGGGCCGCCTCTCGGAATGCCCGGCCATACTGATTCAGAACCGGGACAACCTGATCGCCTTGTGGGACAGGAAGGGCTCCCCCAGAACAAAAATCATTCTGAACATCCACGATGAGAAGGGCGCTTTTTTTCACAAGAGACCTCCGCTCGCCACCATGATAAAAGTATACCAAAATTTAACATGATATGATAACCTATACCGCAAATGGAGGCAAGCAATGCGACACATGAAAGAACTCGTTTGGATGGTGCTTTTTGTTTTGGTATTCACCGTGGCGGCGGAAGCCGCACAATCTGAGAATGCCGTTGTCCGTTTTTTCCGAGGTCTTTTCCGTTTTCCGGCAAAAACAACGGAAAAATCCGTTGAGGTGGCCACCGAAGCAGTACGACAAGGGACCGCCATTGGAACCGGTGAGATTGAGAATGTGGGAGAAGCCCTGACCGGCAGCAAAGAGGCGGCTGTTGGTATTGTCACTGAGCCGGTAGCCGGTGCGGCGACAACTGCTTATGAAGCCACCGAAGGGACAATCATGGCCCCGGTGGAAGGTTTCAAAGAAGCCGTCGAATAATAAGATTAAGGTTTAACTACGACGCGGATACCGCGTTTCTGAAGATACTGGTATTGCTCATCCGCAAGCTGTTTTTTGCCAAGGCCTTCATACGTCTTGGCTAAAAAATAGCGGCTTTCGATGAGGTCGGGATCGAGACGCAGGGTAAGCCGGTATTCGGCGACCGCCTCGAGAGATTTCCCCGCCAGCCGATAGGCAGAGGCAAGGTTGTTGTGAAGTTCCGGACTCTCCGGCCACAAGCGAATCGCGGCGCGGTATTCCTCAATGGCAGAGGGCAGGTTTCCCTGTTTTAACAGCAGTGTCCCAAGGTTGCTGTGAGACTCGGGACGATAGGGCATCCGTTGGACCGCTTTCCTTAAAAGCGCCTCAGACTGCTTCAGGTCTCCCTTCTGTTCCAAAAGCTTCCCGAGGTTGTTCAAGGCGGTCCAGCTGTCTGGGGCATGATGAATCACGTTCTGGTAAAACGCCTCGGGATCGCGAAAGACTCTGTTCTGATAAAAGGTCAAAGCCGAGAAATAGACGAGCGCGGCGGCGGCCAGAGCCGAAAGACCCTGTTTTGCTTTTAGCCCTCCGGAGGAAATAACCTGTACGGCGCAGGAACCCGCGACGATCACCAGGCCCACAAGGGCCAAATACAAGAAGTGTTCTGCCACCCGGTTGGTTCTGAGAAAAAAACCCAGCTGCGGGAAAAGAAGGACAAATACCCCCCCCCCCCCAAAAAAGACCCAGCCCGTTTTAGAAGGAAAGAAGGAAACAAAGGCCAAAAAAGCCCCCCCAAAAATTCCCAACCACAAA
>JBDRBD010000123.1:0-3401 GCA_043823025.1 Candidatus Omnitrophota bacterium
GTGCCAATAGTTCTGAAATGGTAGCAGTTGCACTCGAGGGTAACGATTTCTCATGTAATGAAGGGACCCGGTTTTCTTTTCAGGGCTTGTTTCAACCAGCCAGATGGTCGGCCCGTATTTTGCCCTACCCAACAGGGAAAGAATAACCTCAAATTCCTTCAGGGTCATTTCATTTTCCAAAAGGGAACCATCAATGGCAAAGATGGTCTTTGTGTTTTCCAAGTTTTCAATGGAAAACGGCGAGCCGGCTGTCAGGAGCCGCGCGCCTTCATGTTCCTTGAAAACAGTAACAAGCGCTTCGGCAACTTCTCTCTGGGCATCAACATCTTCCTCCGCCTCCGGGGCGAGAAGCGCCGTCGGCGTCACCGCCTCATCCGGCAAAATCAGCCACTGAAGCCCGAATTCATCCAGAATCCCCCGATCCCACTGTTTCCTCCCTCCGTCAAAGACGCTTTCCTGTATGGACTGTGGGATGAGACCTTGGCGTTCACCTCTCATCACGGCAATTTCTGCTGTCTGGTCTTCAGGAGAAGAGCGCAAAACCTGAACCCAGAGCTCTCCGAAATTCACTGTCAGTGCGGCGTTGGGAAGAAAGTCCCTCGGCCTTTCAACGGGTTCGTCGGATTGAGACAATCTGGGATTGGGCCACCACCTGCTTTCCAGGTTCCGGGCGTAACCTCCAACCCACGTCAACGGAACCCACTTGGGAATTCTGAACAAAAGATGTGCCTGCCCCTCATCTTTCGAAACAGAATCCAACCGCACCGACAGCGAAGGAACCCCTGGAACGAGTTCGACCCAATCTTCCTTCGAGGCGCGCAGCGTTAATGTCCTCCCCTCCTCCAGAAGCCCCTTCTCCAGAAGCGTCCGCTCTGTGAGGCCTTTTGCAATTTCCGAAATGGCGTCAGGAACTTTTCCGCGCTGGGACCCTCTCGTTACCTTGACTTCTGCTGTTCCGTCCTCATAGGAAAAATCCCCGATGTGAAGATAATATCTCCCCAGGTCGAGGACAAAGACGCTGCTAGGATAAAAAAACAGCCTAAATACCTTGGCTTCATGCGGAATAGACCCAGGCCACTTTCGTTTCGTCAAAAATTGGATATATGTATCTAACCAGCAGCCGTGCTTGCCGGAAACTTTCACGTTCAGACAAACAGGCTGTTTGCCCTGCGTCACTTCTTCCAGTTGCACTTCGACCCCCGGCACAACCTCGGTCCACCGGTAAAGCGATTCCTCCATTGCGAATATTTCGGATTTCTTTGCCTTATCCTGCCACCAGCCCTTTTGCCCCCCATCTTGGGCGTCGTCTTGGGCCTTGTCAGCATCTGTATAATTGACGGCGAGCGCTTTCCGGACGGCCTCAATGGCTTGCTCTACATTTGGTCCCTCGGCGCGGACCTGAATGGTGTTTCCCCATGAGTCTCTGATAAACGACAAGGCTAATAAAGAATCGAGCCCTACCCATTTGGGGTCTGGACCTAATGGCGCTATCTGAACCGTAGCGGTTGGGAATCTATCGTGAACCTTATTAAGTGCTCTTGCGGGGCGCATATGGATACCCGAAGGATCTGCAAGTGTAACCTCATCCGTGGACCATTTCCCTTGACCTTCTCCGGAGTCGGAAGCATCTTTCCGTCTCGCCCCGTCCCGGGCGCTGGCAAGGGCACTTTTGTCGGCAGAGAAAAGAAGTTCTACCTGATTCTTACCGACGGAGGCCGCCATCACCCAAACCTCCCTCTCCTTTTCCTCTCCCTCTCCCTTTTCTACCTTCTGAGAGAGCCGGTGGAGCTTACCGGTTCTGACAGTAACATATCTTGACACTCCGGGTAATCCCGAAAATAGAAGATCGACGTCATCCGAAGACCGATATCTGATTTTGAGTTTTGCGCCTGAGGTCATCTCGAAATTTCGGAGTGCTCTAAACTTTGCCAATGGCACGCCCGGGGCCCACTTGCTTAGTGGAATTGTCATCCGTTGCACGCCCCCATCCGCCGCGGCGGCGGTGACCCTCGCGAATTCACGGGGCGGCAAAAGAAGGGTTTCGAGCGGATACTCGCCGCTTAGGCTCAGACGGAAGAAGGAGTCCTGAGAACTGTTTTCAAGGACCCGGCGGCTGAGATAGGCGATGCTATCCAGCCAGGGGCCATACCCCATGTAAACGAAAGTCCTGTAGCCGTGCTGGGCTAAAGGTTCCGCAATCGGCTCTCCCATTCCGATAAGAACCCCGAGCTCAAACTCTGTTGCCGGAACTTCTAAAAGGCGAGCAGCGGCGAGAATAGCAGTCAGGGTCCGGATGTTGTGCGATCCGAAGGCGAGGCGGAAATATTGGTGATTTTGAAGCAAACGGAAAGAAAGTCTCTCAAAAGTTTCATCAGTCTGCCATTTGTCTGTAAAGACGGTCGGCGCCCTGCCCTCTTTCGCCGCAATCTCCACCTCCTGTTCCCAGTCGGCTCCTTTCACAAGCCGTATCGGTGTCCGCGCACCCGTCGTTTCAAAACGTTTCTTTGCCCATGCGATTAAATCGTTGACGTCTTTTTCTGTATCGGTCAGATAGGTCTGAATCACAAAACCAAGTCCCTCAAAACGGCTGAATTCTTCCTCTTCCATGACCTCCTTGAGAATCTGAATCGTCAAATCCTTGTACCGGTATTGCTCCATATCGACCCAGGCAACATCATTTTTCCCTTTTAAGGTCCTGAGGATCTTCCGCAGGTTTTCTTTGACGACGTCTTTGTTTTCTGCAGTGAGGCTTTCGATCAGGGCGGTCAGCTTGACGGAGATATCGACATGGTCAATGATCCCTGCGTCAACCATCCCTCTGAAAAACTCTGCCATTTGGATATATTTCTCTGTTTTTTCAGCAGCTTCCTCGCGAGAGGTCGCACTTTCTCCGATGATAGGCACTGTGGCGCCAATTCCGTTTTTCTTAAACGCAACCAACTTTGCGGCCACGTCTTCAAGCGTCTCCCCCGCAATGAATCGAAGAGCAAGGCGGCGGGTGACCGCATTAATCGTGAGATCGTTTAAGAACTGCGGAACTACGTGGGAGGTAAAAAGCGGCAGGGTCACCCACCAGGGAGTTACCGCAGCGGTCAGGTGGGTTCTCAAAAGAGCCGTAGTCAGTTTTTTGTTTTTGGCCTTGTGCAAATCAATTAAAAATTGGACAATGGCTTTGCGGTATTCGGTATCCTCCGCGATCCTCCGGAAAAATACGGCACTGGGACTCCACGCTTTCCTTCTGTCAAAACCGCTAAAGACCTCTGACCCCAGCTGCCTGACCGTCTCTTCTAATTTTTCCTCTGTGAATGGGAACTCCCACTTTCCCCCGCCGTCTTTGGCTTGATCGTGTCCCAAGGCCCTTCGGAGCGTGTCGTGATCGGCAGCGCGGGGCCGGAGAAGGT
>JBDRBD010000124.1:0-3620 GCA_043823025.1 Candidatus Omnitrophota bacterium
CGCGCTACGCCTGCGATCCCCATCTCCTCTCCAATACAAACCATCTCCGGCGCTATCTTGCGGAAAGGAATCTCTATCTCTCTTTTGACAGCGCCCATATGGGAACCAAGAAAGTCGATTTTCTGGAAGATTTTACCGCCCTCTATGAGACCGGAAGAATTCTGCAAGTCCATTATAGCGATTATCGGGAGGGGCATGAGCATCTCAGACCGGGAGACGGAATCCTTCCGCTGAAAGGCCTTCTCAGCTACCTGGGAAAGAAGCGCTTTGAAGGGGGAATCTGTCTGGAGTTGATGCGGAATATCCTGCCTGAGGAAGAGAAAGGCATCGTGGCGTCTTTAAAAGCGATGCTTCGGGAGATGAAGGAAGAGGTCAATTCCTGAAGGACAGGTTGTGGGTTGTGGGTCTGGTTATATGAGTGATGGCGAGGAAAGATTCAATCAGGAAAATTGTAAGGACGTATCTCGTGAAGCGTATTTCGTGTTTTACACGACGGACGACGGCCTTTCTATACGCTCTCCGCTATTTTCTGGTCTCTGGTTTCCGGTTTCTCATTCTCCCACACACTCATTCTCTCATTCTCTGCTCTTTCACAACCCACTTATATTCCTTCCCAATCCATCCTTTTAATGAGAACGAACATGAGCGATCCGAAGAGGACTGAAACCCCTGCGGTAATCCACCCCAGAACATACTGCCCCATCACAAAATACCCGATGCTGAACAGAGACGCGTAAATACAAATCGTCCCAAAAAAGAAATTGGCCGCCTCGGGCCATCCCAGATGAAGTTTTTTCACATCACTGCATTTCCTGGCGATCGGTCCCCAAAATCCTCCGGGCCGGACATGGCGGAAAAATTTTTCAAGCTGTTCCTCATCCACCGGTTTGGTAAGAAACGTTACCAAGAGCCAGATCGCCGTGCACAAGCCCAGGGTGATCACAAGGCGAACCGCATAGAAATCGGGACCGTGGATCGCGGCAAAGATGGGCGCGCGGTCCAGCGTGAGCGCGATGATGAGTGAGGAAATCATCGCCGAAAGTTCAGACCATACATTGATGCGCCACCAGTACCAGCGAAGCAACACCACCAGCGACGTCCCCACCATCAAAAGCTGGATAAACAACCAGGCCTCATAAATCGATTTCATCTGCCATGCGGTAATTCCCGCAAGGATTGCCATTAAAAGCGTCGCTATCTGCGACATGAAGACATAATGCTTTTCTGAAGCCCGTTTATTGATAAAACGCTTATAGAAGTCATTGATGAGATACGAGGCGCCCCAATTAAGATGCGTGGCAATGGTGGACATGAATGCGGCGAGAAATGCGGCGACGAGGAATCCCCTGAGCCCAATCGGAAGAAATTTAACCATCATTTTCGGATAACAGGATTCGGGATCGGCGATGTTTGGAAAATAAATGAGGGATCCCAGGCCGACGATGATCCATGGCCAGGGCCTGACGGCATAATGGGCAAAATTATACCAGAGGACGGCCAGCATGGAATGTTTCTCGTTTTTGGTGGAGAAAAGACGCTGTGCCAGAAACCCTCCCCCCTCGCCGCCGCCCAACCATTGAAAAAGGATGAAAACAAAAAAGGAGAAAACCGCAAGATTCGTTGCGCCGGGGGACGGCACAAAACCGAGGAGCTGATGGGAATCGACAACCCGCGAGAGAGTTTCCTGTCCGGAAAGAGCCTGCGCTGCCGCGACGGACTTCTGGGCCAGCGCCGTAGGGCCTCCGACTTTGACAATAATGATAACGGCAAGGATTGTCGTCCCGAGCATCGCCCAAATAAACTGAAAAAAGTCTACGATGACTGCGCCCCAGATCCCTGAAAGGAGCGTATAAAAGAGGGTGGCAGTGACGAGGACGGTTACCGAGAGGGCCTTGTCCCAGCCCAAAAGCTCATAGACGATTTTGGCCATTGCCAGGATGACCCACCCCATGGTAACACAGTTAAACAAGGTGGAACGGTAAATCGCATGAAAAAGACGGAGGGAAGAAGCTGCGCGGCCTCCGTAACGGAGTTCAACCACTTCCACATCGGTGAGAATTCGGGCCCGGCGCCAAAGACGCGCATAGAAGAAGACACAAAGCATCCCTCCCATGAGCCCGCTCCACCAATACCAGTTCCCTTGAAGGCCCCGGGTCCGGACAATACCGGCAATGGCTAAGGGAGTATCGGCTGCAAAGGAGGTGGCGACAATGGCAGTCCCTGCAAGCCACCAGCTGAGCGTGCGGCCGGCGATAAAATACTCCGTGAGACTTCCGGTGGCGCGCTTGGTATAGTAGAGACCTATTCCGAAAGAAAGGAAAAAATAGGCAAGAATGATAAGCCAGTCAACAACTGCGAGGTGGATAACTTCGGGCATCGCTATCCCATGTGAGTGAACCCCGTTAGAGAACTTCATTTTCTAACGTGGTCTAACGGCGACGGTGGTTTTAAACTACCGTCGGCTTTCTCTAACGGGGTGAATGGTAAGGTAAAACGAAAGTTACCTTATCATAAAAAAATGGCTTTAGCAAGGAGTTTTTTGTAAAATGAAGCCACAACTTATGGCGCAATTGCGCCATAAGTTGTTCTCCGACGAAACACTTGAAGAGGGGTTGAATTTTACCCAGCACTAATTTTATGTATGAAAACTCTGAAAATGAGTGCTGGGTTGACGCTCCCAGTCGGCAGATAGCTAAATCATGGGATGCTGCATGTTGAGCCGATGGTGTAACAGTTATATAGGCGGGATCCTTTTTCTTCTCTTCCTCCTCAACCCCATTTCCATCGCTTCTGCCTCCCCCGAAAAGACCACCCTGACCCTCTGGGAATTTTCCGCCGATGAAGCGCTTCTCCGGAAGTTCCTGCAGCAATTTGAAAAAACCCATCCTGGCATCCAGGTGAACGTGCAACAGCTTTCCTGGGAGCAGGGCCTTGAAAAAATTGTGATTGCAATTGCCGGAAGAAATGCCCCGGATGTGGTTGAGCTCGGAACCGACTGGGTCTCCAAATTCACGGATGCACGACTCTTGCAGGACCTGACCCAGGAAACCGGGGATCTCCGTAAAGACCACTTCCTCTGGGAAAGTGTCACGTGGAAAAACAAAGTCTACGGGATCCCCTGGCTCGCCGGAACCCGCATCCTTTTTTATCACCGCGGTCTTTTCCGAAAAGCCGGATTAGACCCCGACAGGCCTCCGGAAACCTGGGCGGACCTTCTGGAGGCGGCTGAAAAGATCAGAGGACTCGGCGAGGATGTTTACGGATTTTCAATCTTTGTCGGAGAACCCTACAGCCCCTGGCAAGAGTTCCTCCCCTTTGCCTGGGGGAACGGGGCTTCTCTCTTGAGCGAAGACGGGAAACATGCTCTATTGGATTCCCCCGCCATGGTCGAAGCGCTCCGGTTTTACCAGAAGCTGAAGCCTTATTCCCTCGTCGACCGGCAGTCTCAGGTCAATACCCTTTTTGCCAACGGCAATGTCGGCATGCAGATTTCCGGTTCGTGGAATTTCCGGCTTATCCAACGGCTCAACCCGCAGCTCGACTTCGGCACCGCACTCCTGCCGAAACCTGCCGCGGATCGGGGACTGGGCGCCGCTTTTGCCGGCGGCGAAATTCTTGCA
>JBDRBD010000125.1:0-5835 GCA_043823025.1 Candidatus Omnitrophota bacterium
ATAAAATGGTTTTCGTTTATCGAGTAATTCCTTAAACTAATTAATGGCAGAATTCCTGGAGTGGCAATGTGTCCTTGTTCTCTTTGAAAGTTTGTTTCTCCCTGCCAAGTCCCGCCATTAACAAGTAAAGTGCCTTTATAGTAAGCGTAACCATTATGATGTAAGTCACCGCAAGCAAAAATGTTTGGTTCTTCTTTTATTACTAGATAATTCTTTTTTTCTGGAACGTAAGGTTGTTTTAAACCAAAGCAAGGCATTAAGTCTCTTCTTCTTAAAATGTCTTGCATTGCTCCTTGGGGTTCAGTGTATTTTAAGTAATTAACACTAGAGTAAAGGTCATGAAAACTTGCTCCATGGTACATTAAAACTTTTATTCCTTCAAAATCAAACCAGCCTGGACTGCCAACAAAATGAAAGTTCTCTTGCTCGTACAATTCAAGTAAAAAGTTTTTTGGAATAGCTGGCTGTGGGTCAGCTCGCCTAACTGCGTCATGTTGTCCAGGGCACATTACAACGTGAATGTGTTCAGGAATTTCCATTAACAAATTGCTTAAAGCATTATATTGCTCGTGAATTCCTCTAATAGTAAGTTCTGGAAACTGGTTAGGGTAAACTCCTAAACCGTCAACATTATCTCCAACCAACAATAAAACTTTTATTTTTCCTGCTTTCTCTTTTTCTTTTTCTCCTCCAACCCTGCCATTCAACCAAGCCAAACATTTCTTGAATGATCCTTCCAAAAAGTACTTGCTGCCAATATGAATGTCAGAGGTTACAGCCATCATTAAGTCTTCTTGAATTGTTTTTGGTTCTCTTACTGGCACGTCAGGCCAAAAAAAATCGTTAATGATTACCATGTCATTGCTTGCTTTTACAGCTTTAAAACCAATAACGTTATCTAACAAAAGCTTGTTTGTTTCTTCAGTTAACTTTTTTTTGTCTTTCATTACAACTCCAATAACTTTTCTCTCTGTGTCCTCTAACTCAAAAATCAAGTGTCCTTTTTGACTAACCCACTTCTTGTTAATCAGAGTCTTTCTCACCTTTCAGAAGATAGACGCCGTTTTCGTAAAAACTGGTAGAGGCCGGGTCCAGGGCAATCGCAATGTCTTTCCCTGCGCAAAAATTAGCTTTTGCAACCGCCGCAAGGATGCATTTCAGCGCCTCCTCGTTGGAGGAAAGATTCGGGGCAAACCCCCCTTCGTCTCCGACGGCCGTCGAAAGTTGCTTCTCCTTCAGGATTGATTTTAAACGGTGAAAGACTTCGGCGCCCCAGCGGAGGGCTTCGGAAAAACAGGGTGCGCCGATCGGGGCAATCATGAATTCCTGAAGATCCACATTGTTATCGGCATGCTGGCCGCCGTTCAAGATATTCATGAGCGGGACGGGGAGCACCTTGGCCTTCGCTCCTCCGAGATACCGGTAAAGCGGAAGATTCGCCGCATCGGCAAAGGCCTTGGCCGCGGCAAGAGAAACTCCCAGGAGCGCATTGGCGCCGAGATTCTGTTTATTGTCGGTTCCGTCCAGGGAAAGGAGAACGCGGTCCAGCTCTTCCACGGAAGCAAATTTTCTCCCGCGAAGCGCGCGGGCAATCGTCTGATTCACGTTCTGGACGGCGCGCTGGACCCCTTTTCCCAAATAACGCTTGGGATCCCCGTCGCGAAGTTCGAGGGCTTCATGTTCGCCCTTGGAAGCGCCGCTCGGGATCGCAGCGCGGCCAAAAGCGCCGCTTGAAAGAATGACATCCACTTCGACCGTGGGGTTTCCGCGTGAATCGAGAATTTCCCGCGCCTTTACTGTCTTAAGAGCGTTTCGTGTCTTTGACATATGTAGTTCAAACTACCTTTCGCAAAATAACTTGTCAAGTTTTTTCAGCGCGCCAACTTCCGAATCCATCCCTCCGCCGCCTGTTTGAGCGCCGCAAGATCTTTTCGGGAGCGCGCTTCCACATAAAGGCGGACGAGCGGCTCCGTTCCCGACGGGCGAAGGAGAACCCAACTCTCATTTTCAAGATAAAATTTGAACCCGTCCATGCGGCTCTCTTTGGCGACGCGGAAACGGCCGATGCGGTCCGGGGCACCCTTTCCAAGCGTTGAGAGCAGTCTCTTCTTTGATAATTCCGCCAGGGTGAGGTCCACGCGGCTTGAGACAAAAGGACCGTAGCATTGATCGAGGCGCTTCAGCATCGTCCGGAGGCTCTCCTTCCTGCGCGATGCCATCTCCGCCACCAACAGACACGCCAGGATTCCGTCTTTTTCAGGGACATGATGCTGGATTGAAAGCCCTGCGGATTCCTCGCCGCCCAAAAGACACTCCCCCTGCGAGAGGATTTCCCCGATATACTTAAAACCGACCGGCGTCTCAACGACCTCCATGCCGTGCCGGCGGGCAATGGCATCCACGCGATGGGTTGTGGCCAGACTCCGCGCCACAAGACGCGCGCGCGGGCGCGTTTCAATCAGATACGCCAGCACCAGACTGATCACGTCATTTGGCTGAACAAACACCCCCCCGCGGTCGACGATCCCGAATCGGTCTGCGTCGCCGTCTGTGGCAAGCCCGAGGCAGGCCCTGGATCGGCGAACCTCCCGGCACAGAGCGGAAAGATTTTCCCGCGAAGGATCCGGCCGCTTCCCGCCGAAGGTCGGATCCAGTGTGGCGCGGAGAACGCTGAGTTGGCTCGTATATCCCTTAAGGAAACGGTCCAGATAGCCGCGGCTTGTTCCGTTCAGGCAATCGACCACCAAACGGAGTTTTGATTTTTTGAGAACTTTTGTATCGACGAGCGTTGCCAGATGAGCCAGATAGGGAGGCGCCGGATCGATGCGATGGATTTTATCGGGGATGCCTTCTGTCCGAAAACTTCCTTTTCCGCGCGAAAGGAGTCTTTGGATTTCTTTTTCGATTCTTTCGGTGACTTCGACGCCGGCGCCCCCTCCGTGCGCAGAAGAAAATTTGATCCCCCCGTATTCCGGCGGGTTGTGGCTGGCGCTGATATTGATGCCCCCCAGTAATTTCCGGTGCAAAATGGTGAAGGCGATGCAGGGCGTCGGGACATCACGTGAGGCCAGATACACCGGAATGTGATTGGAAGAGAGTGTGCGCGCCGCATCCTCGGCAAAGGCGCTTGAGAGAAAGCGGGTATCATATCCGACCACAAGGCCCCTTGAAACTGACCCGTCGTGTCGAAGGATACTGGCGATGGCCTGGACGACAACGGAGAGGCGGTCGAATGTGAATGCGTCGGCAATGATGGCTCTCCAACCGGAGGTCCCGAAGCGAATGGTCACGACACGGCTCCTAATACCTCAGGTTGTAAGAGAGCGTGGCGTCTTCCGTCGAGACATCGACGTGAAGACGGTATTGTTCGGCGAGGCGGCGTTGATGCGCCCGAAACCACTGCGTCGTCCAGAGGAGGCTCTCCGAAAAATAGGGGACCTCCAGAGAATCAGCCAGTTCCGCTCCCATCTCCACGGCCCGTTGGGCCAGTTTCGCTTCCTCCTCTTCACGCTCTTTATCGGACAAAGGCCTCCAGTCATCTTTTTTCTCTTTGGCCCCAAGCAGGATAGGACGCGCTTTTGCTTTCTTCGGGACGAATGGCTCTCCGGAGGCAAGAGCCAGTTCCAAAGGCGAAAGCGGCTCAAAGACTCTGGGGCTCGACACCGATTCGGCATGCGCCACGTCATAAGGGACTTCTTTCCCCCGCTGCCTCAGATATTCCTCTGTCAAGGGATAGAACTTTCCGGGCGTTTTGGGAGGCGCCACCTTTGTCAGTGGTTTCGTATTGGGAGAGGACGGGACAAAGAGCAATATCGAATCCGAGGGCCGGAACCGCTCGATAGAGAAACTGGTTAAAAACAGGATAAATAAGACGCCTGAGAGAAAGAATACGGGGGCCTTGTTCGGGCTGGCCTTCATACACAAACCTCGTTTGGACGGGAACGTATTTCCCACCTATCTTAAATCATATCACGAATTTACCATTTTGTCAATATGACATGACTGGCTCTTCTTCCGGACGGCAAAATTGACATTGAACCAACGGTATGATACACTGTTGGGAAGATTTGGAACGTAAATTTTGCCGCAGTCCAGGAGAAATGATGCCAAGACCAACCATCATCAAACAACACCGCTTCCGGATGTACTTCATGTTCTATCGGCTGAAGATCGTGATCGCCGGGGTCATCCTCCTTCTCGTCGGACTGGCCGTCTGGGGCATGATGTCTCTTGAATCCTTTTACCGGCATATTACGCTGGCACAGCTTCCCATCAGCGTCCTCCTGGCCGGTGTGAGCGCGGCGGTCTTTGTGTTCATGTATCTTTTTGGCTTCCGCGGCGGGCTGTCCCACGTCGGGAAAAACCCGATCAAAGGGGCCGTGGTTGACGTGAAATGGAGCGACGTGATTGGGATGGAAGAAGCCAAGCAAGAGGCCATGGAAGTTGTCCAGCTGATTAAGGACCGGGCGCGTCTCAAAAAAATCGGCGGGAAGATTGTCCGGGGGCTTCTCTTCAGCGGCCCGCCGGGTTGCGGCAAAACGTATCTGGCCAAAGCGATTGCCACGGAGGCCGGTATTCCGATCATCGCCATGGCCGCCAGCGAATTCAACGAAATCTTTGTCGGCGTCGGGTCAAGCCGGGTACGAAGTCTTTTTTCAAAGGCGCGAACCTACGCCTACGGTTACGGGGCCTGCATCATTTTCATCGACGAGCTGGACGCAATTGGGAGAACGCGCACCTTCAGTTTCATGGGCGGCGCGCAGGAAACCAACGCGACCCAAAACCAGCTCCTGGTCGAAATGGACGGGCTTACGGAGAAGGACGCCAATATCATCGTCATCGGCGCTTCCAACGCGGAAGAGGGGGTGCTGGATCAGGCACTTTTGCGCCCTGGCCGGTTCGACCGAAAAATTTATCTTGACCGTCCCAACCTCGACGACCGGCAGAAGACCTTTGAATATTATTTTTCGAAGGTTAAATACGATCCTTCTATTGATATGGGGCGCCTGGCGCGTAAAGCCGTCTACAAGACCCCTGCGGATATTGAAAATATCATCAAAGAGGCAGCACTCATCGCCACCCGCAAAGGAAAAGATATTATCGAATACAAAGATGTCTCCGAAGCGATGGAGCGGATTGATATGGGGCTCAAGCACAAACGCCACATGACGGAACAGGAGCGCCGGATGGTGGCTTACCACGAAAGCGGGCACCTCATCGTACTCTATCTCCTCCACCCCACCGATGACGTTTTCAAGGCCTCGATTATCGCCCGGCGGGACGCCCTCGGCATCGTCTACCATCAGCCGAGAGAAGAATGGCACACTTCCAACCGGGACCGAATCCTTGCCAATATCAAGGTGGCACTCGCAGGGTTTGCGGCCGAAAAGATCCGGTGCGGAACCACTTCCGACGGCGTGGCCGCGGACTTCCGGAGCGCCATGATCCAGGCAAGCACCATGATCTGGCAGCTCGGCATGGGCGAGAACGGCTACCTCGGCGACTACACCTATCTCACCAACTTCAAGATCGGTCGGGAAGTCACCTCGGATATGCTGTCCGACCGGTTGAAATACGAGCTCAATCTTGAAACCAACCGGGTTCTGCAAAACTGCCTGAAAGAGGTTGAAGCGCTTCTGGCCAAGGAAGAGGCGCTCTTAGACCGCTTTGCCAACGAGCTCCTCCAGAAAGAGGAACTCGAGTACGACGAGATTGAAGCCATTTTTGCAGAGTACGGTAAGGCGCGAAAAGACATCCCTCCTCCCGTTTCCCCATGAAGCGGTTCCACTGCTTTTTTATTTTCCCTTTCATCCTTTTTGCCGTTGGATGCAGCCC
>JBDRBD010000126.1:0-4674 GCA_043823025.1 Candidatus Omnitrophota bacterium
CATCCAGATGTGACAGCGACGATGAAAGTCTGGGTCGTAAAGGAATAGATTTTTATGCCGGCACAACCTCAAACACCCGCAGATCTTCTTTTGGATCGCGTCCCGCCGCAGAATATCGAGGCCGAGATGGCCCTTTTGGGATCGATGCTTCTGGAAGAAGACGCCATCGGCCAGGTCATCGAAACCATCCAAGAAAACTCTTTTTATAAGGATGCGCACAAAAGGATTTTTTCGGCCATCCTCCAGATTTACCAACAGGGGCATTCGGTCGATTTGGTCACGCTGACAGACCGTTTGAAGAAAGAGGGGAGTCTAGAGGAAGTTGGAAACGTATCGTACCTGACCAGCCTCGCTTCGTTTGTCCCGACGGCGGCCAACGTCGAGCATTATGCTCGGATTGTCCGTGAGAAGCATATCCTAAGAAGCCTCATTCAGACCGCCACGCAGATTGCCACCGCCTCTTACGAGGGAAGCGAAGAAGCCAGTCTCCTTTTGGACAAGGCCGAAAGCATGATTTTTGATATCGCCCTTCATGGTGCTGCCAAAACATTCACCCCCATCAAAGAATTGGTGCGGGATAGCTTCGAGACCATTGAAACGCTCTATCAGCGGAAAGTGCATGTCACGGGGGCGGCGACAGGATTTTCGGACCTGGATGCCCAGACGGCCGGCCTTCAGCCGTCGGAACTGATCGTACTCGCCGGCCGGCCCTCCATGGGGAAAAGCTCCCTGGCGATGTGCATTGCCGAGCACGTGGCGTTGGAAGAGAAAAAGGGAGTCGCCATCTTCAGTTTGGAAATGTCCAAGGAGCATTTGGTGCTGCGGATGCTCTGTTCCCATGCCAGAGTGGAAATCCAGAAGGTCCGGACGGGGTTCGTCCCTGAAAAGGCTTGGCCGGATCTTTCGACGGCCGCAGGGAGACTAGCCGAGGCCCCTATTTTTATTGATGATTCGCCGGATATCTCGGCGCTTGAACTTCGCTCACGTGCCAGGCGGCTGAAGGCGCGGTTTGATATTCAGATGATCGTGGTTGATTACCTTCAGCTGATGCGTTCCCACATGAGATCAGACAACCGGCAGCAGGAAATTTCGGAAATTTCCAGGTCCCTCAAGGCGCTGGCCCGCGAACTGAGCATTCCGGTGTTGGCGGTGAGCCAGTTGTCCCGCGCTCCCGAACGGCGGGAGGACTTTCGGCCCCGGCTTTCCGACCTAAGGGAATCGGGTGCCATCGAGCAGGACGCAGATTTGGTTCTCCTCCTCTTCCGCGAGGATTATTACAAGACCTTGCCGCTTGAGGACCCGAACCGCGGCACGGCAGAACTCATCATCGCCAAGCAGCGGAACGGCCCCACGGACACATTGCGTCTGGCATTTTTGAAAGAATTTTCGCGTTTTGAAAGTCTGAGTCGGAGGACGGAATAGGAGCCATTCGTTGTTGACCCATACGTTACCGCATCGCGGCCTCGTCGTAAAAGCGAGTCTTTTTCTGATTGTCTATTTTGTTTTCCTCTCGTTCGCTCCCTGGGCCTCTGGAGCGGAAGAAAGTGCACCAGAAGGGCGCATACAGGCCATCGAGGTACAGGGCAACCGCATTGTGAGCGTCGAATCAATCCTGTCGCAAATGAAAACAAAGATCGGAGGGCCTTTTTCCCAGCAGGTGCTGGATGAGGACCTAAAACGGCTTTATGCAACTGGGTTTTTTACCGATATTCGCATTAACCTGGAGCGGAAGCCGGAAGGGACGGAAGTCGCTATTGTGGTTCAGGAGAAGCCTGTCATTGCTTCGATCCGCTTTGAAGGAAGCAAGGCGTTCAGCGAGAAAAAACTCTCTGCGATCATGAAAGTGAAGGTTCAGGAATTTTTGGATCACAGCCGGCTGCGCAAAGATGTCGCCGCGCTGACCAGCGAGTATCAAAAGAAAGGGTATGCCCGGGCTGACATCACCTACGACGTTCAAATGCGCCAGGAGCAGGAAGCCGATGTGTCCATCCGGATCCGGGAGGGGAGCCGGGTCAAGATCAAGAAAGTGGCGATCGAGGGAAACCGCGCCTTCGCCGCCAAGCGGATTCAGAAACTGATCAAGACGAAAAAGGACACTCTCTTCACTTCGGGGCATCTGAAGGAAGAAGTTCTCGCAGAAGACGTCGAACGGATCACTTCCTTTTACCAGAAGGAAGGGTACCTGGATGCGGCGGTGACGGACCGCATTGAATACGATGCGAGCGGGAAGCATATGGTGGTTCGGATCACCATTGATGAGGGAAGCCGTTATTTGGTGGGAGAACTTCGCCTGAGAGGTGCACTACTCTTTCCAGAACGGGAATTGTACGGACTTCTTGTCATGAAGCAGGAAGGTCCGTTCAGCCGGGAAGGGCTCCGGAACGACATCGCCAATCTTCAAAAGTATTATTTCGACCGAGGCTACATCAATGCCGAGATCAATGCGGATACCGTGTTCGATGAGGAAACCGGCCGCGTCAATGTGAATTACTCCATTATTGAAAATGAGCTCGCGTATGTCCGGGAAGTCCGCATCCGTGGCAATCTCAAAACGCGGGATGTGGTGATCCGGCGGGAACTGCGCGTCCATCCCGGTGAACCCTTCGACGGAAAAAAGCTCAAACGGAGCCGAGATCGGCTCTTTAATCTCGGCTTTTTTGACGAGGTGGCCTTTGACACGGAACCGACGAATGTCCGCAACCAGAATGACCTGGTGGTGGAGGTGCGGGAGAAAAAAACCGGGGAGTTCAGCTTCGGCGCCGGTTTCAGCTCCATCGACCGTTTTATCGGTTTCATCGAGGTGACCCAGCGGAACTTTGACTGGCGGAACCCGCCGACATTTGTCGGCAGCGGCCAGGATCTTCGGGTCCGCGGCCAGGTGGGTGCGAGCCGGCAGGATTACATGATCAGCTGGACGGAGCCCTGGATTTTCAACCAGCCCATGTCATTCGGATTTGACCTTTACCGCACCACGCGGGAGAGGAGCGGCACGAGCGGATACAGCTTTGATCAAAGAAAAACAGGCGGGGATCTTCGTTTGGGCAAGGCCTTTGATGATTATCACCGCGGGGATTTGATGTATCAGTTGGAAGAAGTTAAAATTTCCAACGTGGATGCATCTGCATCGGCAGACCTGAAGGCGGAAGAAGGAATCAATACCGTCAGCAGCCTGAGACTGGAGTTGACGCGGGATACCCGGGACAATTCCTTTGTCCCTACCTCGGGGCATCTGGCAAGCGGCTCCATCCATATGGCCGGTGGCCCATTAGGGGCGGACCGGGATTTCTTCAAGTATTTTGTTTCGAATACAGTATTTCTTACCCCGTTCCGAGCGCAGCAGGTGCTTTCGTTAAAGCTCCGCGCCGGCGTCATCCATGCTTATGACGATACGGAGAAGGTGCCGATTTTTGAACGCTTTTTTGCAGGTGGAACCAACACCATCCGCGGCTACGAAGAGCGCGAGGTCGGCCCCAAAGACGCCTCTTCCGGAGACCCGATTGGTGGAGAAGGATTTCTCGTCGGAAACGTGGAATATACGTTCCCGATCGTCGCAATCCTGAAGGGGGCCGTCTTTTACGATGTCGGAGGCGTTTGGAGCAAGACCGGCGATTTTGGTCAGAAGGATTACCGTTCCGGAGCCGGCGTGGGCATTCGCATCAAGACGCCGCTCGGACCGGTCAGTTTGGATTTGGGTGTTCCGCTGAATCCCGATTCAACTCAGAAGGACACACCTCGTTTTCACTTTAATATCAGCAGAGGTTTTTAACATGAGAATACACACACTGGCGGTTCTATTGGGTGGCATGATGTTTTTGTTCGCACAAACCCTGCCCGTCTTGGCGCAGGAGAAGAAAATTGCAACGGTGGACCTCTCGCGGGCGTTTGACGAATTCGAGAAAACGAAAAAATCCGATGAGACATTGGAAACGATGGGGACAGAGAAAAAGGCCGAGCGTGACAAAAAAGTCGAGGAGGTCAAGAAGCTGAAAAGCGAGATGGACCTTCTGAGCGATGAAGGGAAACGCGAGAAGCAGGCAGTCATCGACCAGAAGATACGGGAGCTTCAGGAATTTGACCGTGAGGTGCGGGACAATCTGCGCGGCCAGCGGGACCAGATGGTCAAAGAGATTCTTCAGGAAATTGACCAGGTGATTCAGGAGTACGGCCGCAAGAACGGTTACACCATGATTTTGAACGACCGTGTTCTTTTGTATAAGGAAAAGACGCTGGATGTCACGGAAGATATCATTCAGCGGCTCAACGAAGGGGGCAAGAAGCGGTAACGTGAAAAAGACGCTTCGTGAAGTTGCAGAGATTGTCGGCGGCGAAGTCGTCGGCGACGAAACGGTTGTCGTGACGGGAGTCTGCGGCATCCGGGAAGCGCGGAGGGGGGATCTCACCTTTGTGGCGAATGAAAAATACCTTCCCTTGATACGCGAAACACAGGCTTCCGCAGTCATTACCTCCCGGCACATCAAGCAGGCCCCGAAACCCATTGTCCGGACCGACAATCCGGATTTGGCGTTTGCCAAGATGGTTTCGTTTCTGGCGCCGAATGAAGTTGCTCATCCGAAAGGGATTCATCCCTCCGCCATGATTGGAAAAGACGTGACGCTGGGGCAGGGCGTCGCGATCCAGCCCTATGTGGTGATTGGGGATCACGTCTCGATCGGC
>JBDRBD010000127.1:0-9870 GCA_043823025.1 Candidatus Omnitrophota bacterium
TCACCACAAATCCTTCCTTCACCAAAATCTTCGTTGCTTCAAGGAGCGCGATGTTGTCCGGAAGAAGTGTTTTCTCGTCGCCGATGACCTCAAGCTTAATCCAATTCGTTTTGACTGCCTCCCTCGCCAGAAGTGCCGTACGAACGGCCTCTTCCGCCGTATAACAGCCGGCGGTATTCGGAAGCAGGGTGAATCGCTTCGGGTCGATATAATCCAAAAGGGATTCCTTTTTCGGATCCGTGAGATTGACCCGACGCACAGCGACCGTCACCATTTCGGTTCCGGAGGCCTCCAGGGCTTCCCGCATCAGTTGAAAACTGCTGTATTTTCCGGTGCCGAGAATAAGACGGGATTGCAGAACGCGCTCAGCAATAACCAAGCCATTTATTTTTTGTTTCACTTCCGGCATTTTTGCAACTCCTTGTGAATAATAAAGTTAAGTAATCACTACTGCCATAAAAAGACCTTTTTTTCTTGTCGTAACCATTTATTATACAAAACATCACAAAAAGATGCAAGAAAAGCCGATTTTTCACTATATAATGGAAGGATGGTTCAGCCCTCTCATCCTTTAAAGGGTGTTTTTCTCATTTTGCTGGCCTCAGTCGCATTTGCCCTGATGGGTGCGTGCGTCAAAGCGGTCACTGGGCCTCTGCCCACCCTTGAAATCGTCTGGTTCCGTTCGGTGATAGGCCTGGTTATTTTTATTCCCTGGATGCTTGCCCGGAAAATTTCCTTTAAAGGACGTCATCCGGTTTTTCTGTCCCTCCGGGGCCTTTCAGGATTCGCAGCGATTGTTTGTTACTTTTTTGCATTGCGTCACCTGACGCTGGCTACGGCCGTCGTTCTCAACTACACCTCCCCTGTTTTTGTCATGTTGCTCGCTATTCCTTTTCTGAAGGAAAGGGTTTCGTGGGACATTGTACTGCTTTTCATTATTTCTTTCGTCGGGGTCCTTTGTCTGGCGCGGCCGGATTTCCTGGCGCAAAGCGGCCCGTTTGCCAGCGGCCTTGCCTCCGGGTTTTTCGCGGCGGTCGCCTATGTCACCATCAGCTACCTCGGCCGTTTTGAAAATCCCATCACGGTCATCTTCCATTTCGTCCTCTGGACAGGCGCTCTCTCGACGCCGTTTCTCCTGAAGCAATTTCAGATGCCCGGCGGACTCGATTGGCTCTTCCTGATTGGCGCCGGCTTTTTTGCGTCCATCGGCCAAGTCTGGATGACCCAAGCCTATTTCTGCGGAAGTGCGTCCATCATCAGCATCTTTTCCTCGGTCGCGCCTCTTATGGCGTACCTTCTGGGTGTGCTTTTCTGGCAGGAAAAACTTTCCCCCCTCATGAACCTCGGGATTTTCCTCATTGTCGTCGGGAATGCGCTGCTCTCGGTGAGATATCAGAAGACGCAGAGTGCGTAAGGAAGTCCCCCGGCGTGTCTTTCCTAAAGGTCAAAATGGCAAGTGACGCTGTGGGTTGGTTTTTTCTCCCGCAATTGCGGTTCCTCGGTTTCGCATCGCGTCGTTGCAAAAGGACAGCGCGTACGGTAGCGGCAGCCGGAAGGAATACGGGAGCTACTCGGAATGCCTTCTTTCTGTCTTTGGCGCTTTTCTCCCCGCTTTTTTCCGAAACGGGGCATGGCGCTGAGCAATATCCGGGTGTAGGGATGGGCGGGTGCAGTAAAGAGCGTTTCCGCATCGGCCAGCTCCACAATCTTCCCCAGGTACATCACCATGATCCGGTCCGCAATGCTTTGAAGAACTCCCAGATTGTGGGCGATGAAAAGATAGGTCAGGTGATATTGCTTCTGCAGCTCGGACAAAAGATTCAGGACCTGCGCCTGAACGGAAAGGTCCAGAGAAGAAACCGGTTCGTCGCAAATCAAGACATCCGGGCCGGTGGCAAGAGCCCGGGCGATGCCGATCCGCTGGCGCTGGCCGCCGCTGAAGGCATGGGGGAAACGCCGGGCATGGTCCGCTTCAAGGCCTACCTGACGCAAGAGAGAGCCCACGCGCTGGGGGATTTCAGTTTTTTTGGCGAGGCGGTGAATCGCAATCGGCTCGCCGATCATGTCCCCAACGCGCATTCTGGGATTCAAAGAACCGAACGGGTCCTGAAAAACCGGCTGGGCGCGCCGGCGGAACGCCTTCCATTCCCCCGGAGAAAAAGCTGCCAAGGAGTTTCCTTCAAAGAAAATGTCTCCCTCGGTCGGCTTTTCGAGGCCGAGGAGAAGGCGCCCCAGCGTTGTCTTCCCGCATCCTGATTCTCCCACAAGGCCAAGCGTCTCGCCGCGCTGCATGGAAAAGTCCACGCCGTCCACCGCCTTGACCCAACCGGCCATCCTACGGGTCAAGCTGCCGCCGAGGGGAAAATATTTTTTAAGACCTCTTGCCTGAAAAAAAGAATCCTGATTCATACCTGACGCTCCTGGAGCGACCGGGTCACCTGTTCCGCCTGGAAACACCGCACCTCGTGAGAAGGCGTTTTTGTTTCAACCGGCGGATAAACCTCCTCGCAGCGGGGAATCCGAAAAACGCAGCGGGGACGAAAATGACAGCCCTGCGGCAGTGCGGTGGGGTCGGGGAGGGAGCCGGGGATCACGGAAAGCAGCGTCTTTTTCCTTTCCGGCTTTGGCACGCAATCCATAAGCCCCACGGTATAAGGATGAAGAGGTGAGTTCAGGACGTCAAAGGTTTTTCCCCGCTCGACCATCCGCCCGCAATACATCATCGCGATGGAATCCGCGACCTGCGACACCAAGCTCAGGTCGTGGGTAATAAAAAGAAGCCCGACCCCGGTCTCTTCTTTCAGTTCCAAAAGAAGCGAAAGGATTTCATCCTGAATCGTCACATCGAGTGCAGTGGTCGGCTCATCCGCAATCAAAAGTTTCGGGCGTGAGGCCAGCGCCATCGCAATCACGACCCGCTGCTTCATCCCGCCGGAAAGCTCATGCGGATAAGCCCGGAGCCGCTGGCGCGGGTCGCGGATCCCCACGCGCGCCAAAAGCGCTGCGGACTCCGAGAGCGCCTCATCCTTTCCGAAATTCCGGTGAAACCGCAGAACCTCCCCGATCTGGTCTCCGAGGGTGAGGACGGGATTAAGGGAGGTGGCCGGCTCCTGAAAGATATAGGCGATCTGGCCCCCGCGGATTTTCTGCAATTCTTCTTCAGGAAGCGAAAGGAGGTCCTTCCCCTCAAAAAGGATTTTTCCTTTTTCGATTTTTGCCGGAGGAAGACCGAGAAGCCGCGTCACGGAAAGGGCCGTGACACTTTTTCCGCAGCCCGATTCCCCCACGAGCGCCAGAAACTCCCCTTCTTCAAGTGTCAGGTCGACGCCGTTTACGGCCTTCACCGGCCCAAAGGAAATATGGAGATCTTGGATTTCAAGTAAAGCACTCATCGTGTCAAAATAACCCTCTTGCGACGGGTGATGTCTACCAGACATCCACAGGACTCACCAAACTTTCCTCCGCTTGTCTCTTGCAAAAATGGAAGAGGTGGCGATGTGGTTGTGGTGAGCCGCATGTTCGTGAGCCCGAGCGGGCACGGCGTCCCGAACGCCCGCCAAAAAGCTTTGGCGGGTCCGCCAACGTTCTGTGGCGGAAATAGTGAGGGACGAGCGAGGGCGAGCGGCAAGCGCAGCAACGCACGCTGGGCGTTGCAAGCGGTGCGGCGAGCCACACCACAAGCCACCTGCCAATCTATCACTGAAAAATGACGCCACATTTCCGGCACAGCGAGCGAACCCCTTCGCCCTGAGCTTGTCGAACCACAAGCGGAGGCAGCCTTGGGAAGTCCAAAAGTTGTCTCGCGTTGGCCTAGAAAGAAAACCATCGGTTCTCGTCGCCAACGCTCCTTTCCTTTATATCTGATCCTTCAGTCGGGGATCCAACAAATCCCGGAGCCCTTCACCTAACAGATTGTAGGCCAAGACCGTCAAAAGAATCGCAAGGCCCGGAAAAAGGGTCAGCCACCAGGCAATCCCCAAAACAGACTTCCCCTCCGTGAGAATATTTCCCCAGCTCGCCGTCGGCGGCTGGACGCCGATCCCGAGAAAACTCAAAGAGGATTCCACCAGAATCGCGGCGGCCACGCCGAGGGTCGCACTCACCAGAACAGGCGTCATGGCGTTCGGGATGAGATGACGCACAATAATCCGGAAAGACCCGGCCCCGATCGCGCGGGCGGCCAGGATGAATTCCTGTTCTTTGAGCGACAGAATCTCCGCGCGGATCAGGCGCGCCACACCCATCCAGCTCGTCACCCCGATCACCGCCATAATGGTGAAAATGCTCGGCTCCAGAAGCGCGATCACCGCAAGGATCAAAAAGAAGGTCGGAAAACAAAGCATGATATCGACAAAGCGCATGATGAGTGTATCCAGACGGCCCCCAAAATATCCGGCAATCGAGCCGAGGAGGATGCCGATTAAAACAGAAATCCCGACCGCCACAAACCCGATGGAAAGCGAAATCCTCGTCCCGTACACCATCCGGGAGAAAAGGTCCCGTCCCAACTGGTCTGTCCCGAGGAGGTGTTCCCGGGAAGGCTCGACGAGACGATGGGACAAATCCACCGCCGCCGGGTCATAGGGAGCCAGAAACGGCGCAGCAAGTGCCGCAAGGGCCAAAAGTGCCACAACGATGAGCCCGGAAAAAGCGAGCGGATTGCGGAAGAGTGAGTTCATCCTTTTATCCTCTCCTCGCCGAGAACTCGAATCCGCGGATCTACGAGTCCGTAACCGAGATCCGCCAAGAAGTTCCCCAGAAGCGTTAAGAGTGCCCCGATAAAAAGGATTCCCATGATAACCGGATAATCCCGCGCCATGACACCGTCGAAGAAAAGTCTCCCCATCCCCGGAATCCCGAAGATGGTTTCGAAAATGACGCTCCCCCCAATGAGCCCCGGAACGGAAAGGCCCAAAATCGTCACGACCGGAAGGAGCGCGTTCCGAAGCGCATGCTTATAAATGACCGTCCGTTCCGGAAGCCCTTTGGCGCGGGCGGTGCGGATATAATCCTGTCGGATGACGTTCAGCATGCTCCCCCGCATATAGCGGGAAAGGCCCGCCAGTCCCCCGAAGGCGGAGACGAAAACCGGAAGCGCAAGGTGCCTTGCCGCATCCAGAAACTGTTTTCCGAGACCCCAGTGCTCGGCGCCGAAGGTGCGGATCCCCGACACCGGAAGCCATCCAAGCGTCACGCCGAAATACTCCATAAGAAGGAGCGCTATCCAGAATCCGGGCGCCGCAAAACCGATAAAGACAAACACCGTGACGAATTTGTCAAAAAAGGAATTCCGCTTCACGGCGGACATCACGCCGATCGGGATGGCGATACAGAAAATGAGAAGCAGTGAAAGGATGTTAATCATAAGTGTGACCGGTATCCGCTCAAGGATTTTTTCGAGCACCGGACGGTCGTCCTGGAACGAACGCCCGAAATCGCATTGGAGAAGGCGCAAAAGCCAGTTCCAATACTGGAGATAGAGGGGCTGGTCCAGCCCGTAAAGTTTTTCAAGACGCTGGCGCGCCTCATAGGAGACTTTTGGATTGAGCTCTGTCTGGAGGTCCGTCGGTTTTCCCGGCGCCAGATGAATGACCATGAAGGTAATGATCGTGATCCCCAAAAGGAGCGGAATCCGGGAAAGTATTTGCCTGATGAGATACTGTTTCATGGCACCCTGTATTTTTGCGACTCTCGAGGGACATACCACTCGATAAAGTTGTATCCGATTCCAATCGGGGCCGCTTCAATCCCCTTGATGCGCGCGTGCACGATAGGGAGTGCATCGGGAACATAAAGAAAGGTGCACGGCTGATCCTCATAAATCAGTTGGTGGAGCTTGTGATAAATCGCTTTCCGTATCTTTTGGTCAAACGTACGGCGCCCTTCCATCATCAAGCGGTCCGCCTCCTCATTCTGATACTGGATAAAATTGAATTCCCCCTCCCGCGTCTTGGAGGAATGCCAAATGTCATAGAGATCCGGATCCCGCGACAAGCTCCAGCCGAGGATAAAGGCCTCGAAACGCTTTTTGTCGATAAATTCCGAAAGAAACGCGGACCATTCGAGGACGCGGATCTTGACCCGGATTCCGAGTTTCTGCCACTTTTGCTGGACGAGCTCCGCGATCATCTTCCGCTGTTCATTTCCCTGATTGGTGAGGAGCGTGAACTCAAAAGTTTCGCCGTCCCTGTCGAGCCAGCCGTCACCGTCGGTGTCTTTCCATCCTGCCTCGGCCAGGAGCCGCTTGGCGCCCTCGGGATCATACGGAAGCGCCTTCACGCCAGGATTGTACGCCCACGATTCCGGGACAAAAGGCCCGGTGCATTGACGCCCAAGGCCGAGGAGCACCCCGTCGATAATCTCCCGGCGGTCCAAGGCCATGGTCAATGCCTTCCGAACCCGAACATCCGAAAAATGCGGATCCTTCAGATTGTAGCCGATATAGGTGTAGGCGAAACTCGGGTAGCGGAATTTTTGGAAGCGGCTTCTGAAGAAAGGCGTTTCGGTCTGGCGCTGGTACTGGAGCGGCGTCAAGCCGATGGAATCCACCGTTTCGGCCCGGAGTTCCAGAAAAAGCGTCGCCTGGTCCGGGATGACGCGGTAAAGATACCCGTCGAGGTAGGGCCGGCCTTCAAAATAATCGTGATTCGACTCCAGCTCCACGTATTGGGCCGTCTTCCACTGTTTGAATCGGTAGGGGCCGGTCCCGACCGGGTTCCTGGAAAAAGCGCTTCTGTTGAAGTCCTCTTTTTCCAGAAGATGTTTCGGCATGACTGCCATCCCCCAGCTCGCCAAGCCGGGTGCAAACGGCTCCTTGTAACGAACGCGGAGGGTATTGTCATCGATTTTTTCAATCCGCTCGATTTTCTCAAAGTCGCCGCTGTAAGGGGTTTTGACGGCCGGATCAACCAGCTTCTGGTAAGTGAAGACGACATCGTCCGCGGTAAAAGGACGGCCGTCGTGCCATCGAACATTTTTCCTTAGATGAAAAACGATTTCCAGCCCTTCCTGCTCGATCTCCCAGTGCTCCGCCAGGTCTCCGACAAGCTGAATGTTTTTGTCGTATTTCACGAGGCCGTTAAAAACCTGTCCTACAATTTCGGCTGAGGCGCTGTCGGAAGCCAGAATCGGAATGAGATTTTTGGGATCTGCGATGGAACCGGTCACAAACCGGTCGCCGTAGGCAGGGCCGGTGTCCGGAAATGGGTTCGAAACCTTATGAGACGGTGTTTGTTGCCCGCATCCCGCCCAACACATTAGGACGAGCAAAAAAAAGACCGCAGGAAGCGGTCTTGGGTCAGTCGTCAAAAAGGTGCACTTACGGGCCAAACGGCGTTTGTGTGTTTTCTTGCGGACGCTTTTCATCCAATCCCTGACTCGTCGTTGGGGCCGCTTCGGTCGCTTGTGCCGGCTCCGCGACGCGGACTGGGGCTTGCCCAGGCGAAACCGACTCCATGAGCGAGCGACCTGTCTTTTTGGAAAGGACACCGAGCAAGATGCAGGTCACAAGAAACAAAATCGCGCAGACAGATGTCGCACGGTTCAGAAACGTGGAACTTTTCGTTCCGAAAAGCTGCTGGGAAGCACCCCCGAAGGACTCGGAAAGCCCACCCCCTTTGCCTGCCTGAAGCAGAATGACCAGGATCAAGACCAGCGACACAAAAACATGCACAATGACGATGAAAATCATGAAAGCCTCACTTTCATTCTTTCAAGGGCCGCCGCAACGATCTTCAGAAAACTTTCCTCGTCGAGACTTGCCCCGCCGACCAACGCCCCATCGATGTCCGGCTCCAAAAGGAGCGATGCGATATTGTCCGGCTTCACGCTTCCTCCATAAAGGATCCGGATCACCTTGGAAAAATCTTCCCCGTAGAATTCCTTGAAGCGTTTCCGGATGAAGAGATGAACTTCCTCCGCCTGGGCCGGCGTCGCATTCCTCCCGGTTCCAATGGCCCAGACTGGCTCATACGCGATGACAACGCTTTCGGCCTGTTTCCGGTCCAGCCCCTGGAAAACGCTCAGGTGGTCGGAGAGGACGTCAAAGGTCCGGTTCCTTTCCCTCTCTTCCAGCCGTTCCCCGATGCAGAGAATCGGGAAAAGCCCGTGACGGAGTGCGGCGTCCAGTTTCTGCCGGATCACGGCGTTGGTCTCCGAAAAATAGGAGCGCCGCTCGGAATGGCCGATGATGACATACGCGCATCCGGCCGCCTTCAGCATTTTCGGAGACACTTCTCCGGTGAAGGCTCCCTCGTCCTGCCAGTGGAGATTCTGGGCGCCCAGCCCGATGACGCCTCCCGCAAGGGCCGCACGTACAGGAACAAGGGAGGTAAAGGGGGGACACACCACCACATCGCAAAGTGTGCCCTTCAGGTTTGACTGGAGCGCTTTCACAAAGCGGACGGAGTCCTCCGCCGTCTTGTACATCTTCCAGTTTCCGGCAATCAGGATTTTCCGCGCCATTTTAGTTAGTGCAAATCCAAAAAGTGGTCGTGGGAGAATGAGAGTGTGGGAGAATGGGTTTTTGTTTTACTCATTCTCTCGCCCACGCATTCTCGCATTCTCTGCTTTTAGGTCCTTCAGCGCCACGACGCCCGGGAGCTGCTTCCCTTCCAGAAACTCAAGGCTCGCCCCGCCCCCCGTGGACACATGGGTCATTTTTTCCGTCAGCCCAAATTGCTTGATGGCCGAAGCGGTATCGCCGCCTCCGACAACCGTCGTCATTCCCGTCTGCTGCGCCAGAAATGCCGCGATCTCCCGCGTCCCCTGCTCAAAAAGATCGATTTCAAAAACACCAAGGGGGCCGTTCCATAAAACAGTTTTGACGCCTTTGAGCGCGTTCTGAAAGACTTTCACGGTTTCGGGTCCGATGTCATAGCCATATTCCCCTTCCGGGATTTCGCGCAGACGGATGGCCTTTTGGGTTGGGGGCGTAGGCTTCAGTGGAACCGTGGCGGTGAGATGGTCCACAGGCAGCTTCAGCGTCACCTTCTTTTCCATGTCGGATAAAAGTTTCTTTGCAAGGTCCAGTTTGTCCTCTTCCACCTTGGAGTTCCCGACGGAAAGTCCCTGGACTTTGAGGAACGTGTAGGCCATGGCGCCGCCGATGAGAATCACGTCGAGCTTACTGATCAGGTTTTCGAGAATCTTGACCTTGTCCGAGACCTTCGCCCCTCCCAGAATCATGGCAAAGGGCTTTGCGGGGGCTGCAAGAATCTGCGACAAGACTCTGACTTCTTTCTCCATCAAAAAACCCAAAGCCCCGGGAAGATAATGGGCCACGCCTTCGGTAGTGGCATGCGCCCGGTGGGCAGTCCCGAAGGCATCGTTCACATAACAGTCCGCGAGAGCCGCCAGCTCTTTCGCGAAGGCAGGGTCGTTTTTCTCCTCATCCGGATAGAACCGTGAATTCTCCAGAAGAAGGATTTCGCCCTCAGAAAGCGCCTGAACTTTTTGGCGTACCTCCTCACCGATACAACCCTGAACATACTGCACCGGGACGCCGATCAACTCTTCCAGTTTCTTTGCAACAGGCGCCATTCGGAGCTCTTCCACGGCCTTGCCATCCGGCCGGCCCAGGTGGCTGACCAAAATGATTTTGGCACCCTCCTTGCGCGCGTAACGAAGTGTCTCGAGCGTGGCGCGGATCCGGCTGTCGTCGGTCACGCGTCTCGCCCCATCGAGGGGTACATTGTAATCGACTCGAATGAGAAGTTTTTTTCCGCGAAGATCAAGATCGCGAATCGTCAGTTTCTGACCCATCAAAAGTTTCCTTGTTTACCCTCGAGAAAAACCGCCGGCTTTTGCGGCACTTGTCATTTGGCCGCCAGAAGCTCAATGAGGTCAATCACGCGGCACGAGTAGGCCCAC
>JBDRBD010000128.1:0-5031 GCA_043823025.1 Candidatus Omnitrophota bacterium
CAAAACCTCGCGTCGAAGAGCATACACGCGACGGAGCAAAAAAAAGAAAAGGTAGAGAGGGAAGGACTCACCGACCAAGCTGCTGCCCTTGGGAGAGGAATTGAAAATCAGCAATTTCTGAGCGAAAGAGCCGAAGACATAATAAACGTAGCCTCCGATTTCTACAATGAGAAATTGGTGGAACTGGGGGAAAACGTGAGAAGAGAAGCGAGAGGAGAAGAGAGAAGAAAAGCTAACGGGGAAGAAGAGAGAACAGAGGAGCTGGAAAAGGCGGGGCGAGAAGCAAGAAAAAAAGAAAGAAGAGAGATGGGAAGAGAAGAGAAAAGGGAAGCCGAGAAACAAGATAAAAGAGAAGAGCTGGCAGCAGAGGAAAGGAAAGAAGCGAGAGGAGAAGAGAGAAGGAAAGCTAACGGGGAAGAAGAGAGAACAGAGGAGCTGGAAAAGGCGGGGCGAGAAGCAAGACAAAAAGAAAGAAGGGGGAATTGAATTTTAGTCCCAAACCCAAACGTATTGAGTTCTCGGTGTCCAAGTTTCTCGTTCATCATAATACGAAACGCACACATTTTTTAAGTTGAAAACAAAGAATAGCAATGGTCGTTTATGCCAACAAAAGAAGAACTTCTTAATGAGTGATAAGGACTCCCTTTGTTGGAGGGAAAGTATAGGTGGAGTGGCCTTGTATGTCAAGTTTGAATCACAGAAGAATCTCTTTTCAAAACGCCCCAGAATCAAGGACTTTAGCCTGGTGAAGGGAACAGTAAATCCATATATAGTGATCAGTTTTTTACGGAAAAATGTCAACAGATTGCTTCCATGATCGAAAATCATCTTTGGCACCACATTGTGGAGTTCAAGATGTTATATGCATTTAGGATACCGTCTCGGTGATCATGTATTTCAATTGCAAATACGCATCTGAGAAAATACTAGAATTTGAGAATGATATTCAACAGATCGTCAGATATTTAATAATCAAGGTGGACACAACATCTGGTAGCCTGCCTTCTCATACCAAAATGTCAGACACCTTGCCATCATTATAGATGTGTAGGATTCTCTCTGGATTTCATATCTCATCCGGATATATCATGAATTCAGCGCGATAAATTCCTGCACAGGATAGCAGTGAACACAACATTTACTCTTCTTGTGTAAAGGTATGGTAATCAAAGATTTTGGAGAGAAGCTAATTTTTGAGGTATGTTGGAGTGATCTGCAATTCCAAGGTTAAAGCTCAAAGCGTAAAATCGTCGCTCTTAATAACTAAAGGTTTGTACATGTAATCATAAGTAACTGGGGGATAGCCTGACTTATGACTTATAGCAGGTATCGTTTTTGTTCTAAAACCGGACATACAATATATAGACATTTCAAAAATGATGAAGACATTCTGGCTCTACTCTCATCTTAACCGCAGCTTATCTACCATCACCCACAATAATAAAAGGCGCCCAAAAAAGAGGGTGAGCATAACTTGCAATAACCTTTCCGGTTCCCTTGTCTCTCAGGACCGTATTATCGATTAAATCAAGCATTGATTTTTGGAGTGCCTTTCCACGCGAAAGCGTTTTATCCTCCTTTTGATATTTGAATAGGCCCGTTGTCAGCTCTTTTGCCGAAGTCGTTTCTACCGGCCACATACTGACAAGAATGGCCCTGGTACCGGCATAAAAGAACGCCCGGCCTAACCCTGAAACAGCCTCGGCGCCGGCACCTTCGGCCGCTCCCGTGTTGCAGGCTGAAAGTACCACCCAGTCGGCATCCAGTTTCAATTCTAAAATTTCTTCCATGGTCAACAACCCGTCTTCATTATCACCGGTCACCGACGGTGAGGCAAGGGCAATCGCCGGTTGAGATAGACCATCCAAGTCTCCCGGAACCAAAGCGTGAGAGGCAAAGGCAATAATGCGCCGGTCGGACAGTGACATTATTTTAACCTGCCGCTCCGATGCTTTCTTACCCAGGAAAATATCCTGAGACAGATCGGCCCCCAAGGCACTGGCAATACTCATTATCTCTTCCGATGTATCCGGCAGGCGGTTCAGGTGGCTCAACTGAAGTGACGGAATGTTCGCCCGGTCGAGGTCGCCTTTTTCCGTGATGCGAATACCACGGACATGTAAACGGTCTTCCCCGCTTTCCGGCCCTTTAGGGCGGCCGTATGTAGCACCCTCTGCCAGGGCAAGCTGGGTCATATTAAATATGGGATCGCCGAATCCCACGAAGGTTTTTCGATCGGGATCACCTGCGGGAATATTTCGCAGGGTAATAAAAGAGGAAACCGAGGGCTGCCGGGTAATGGAAACTTTGCGGATCAGCCACGGCACCATCGATAACGGGCGAACAATTCATATTGTTCCGGACCGGGCATCACCGGGGCCGTTGGTAAAACCGAAAACGGCAATTGCGCCAATGCTCCGTGGGCGACAACGATTACATCGTTTGCATCCTTCCATCCTTTTTCAACGGGCTGCAGCAATTGACGATAGAGGCTGTGCGCCCGGGAGAGATCAAACGCCGGAATATCTCCAAAACTTCCCGGGTCGCTATCCAGTGCTTGGCGCAGGTGAACAACTATTCTTTGAAGGTTTTCCTTGCCGATGGGTTCAATTGCGAAGTGAACCTCACCCTTATAGGGAATCGCCCAAACATACGTTTGATCAGTGGCAGGAAATAGAGCGATCAAGGCCTCGCCGGGCCTCAGATGTTTTTGAATGGCTGAAAACGTTGCCGGTTGCGGCGCTGTAAAATCAGCGTATTTTGGAAACCGACGTTTGGTTTCATCGAGCAGAACCGCCCTGGCGCTGTTTAAGGAAGCTATTGCAGTTCTCAAATTGCTTAGTGCATCAGGATTCTGCTGGTCCCGGGGGGCTGCGATGGCATCGGATAAAATGTCTTGGAAAGAGTCTATTTGGGTGAGTGCGTCCTGTTCCTTCCTCACCAGATCGGCTAAATCAGGATCATCGGCCGCCGCCCTGGCGCCGCTGGCTCCGAGGGCGTTCTGGACAATGCTGTCGGTGATTCCCTGGCAAACTTTAAACATCTCTGCTGAGGGGTCGATTCCAACGTCTTTCTCCCTCTTGTCCTTATGAATTTTTGTGAGCAATTCAAGGTATGATTCCAGGATGAGCTTTAATCGCAGGTTTTTAAAATAACCACTTTCATCACCTGCCTTTTTCAGTAAGAGGGGAACGGACCCGGAAAAATCTTGTAAGGCCTGCGTTTCGTTTTCCAGCATCGCGTTTGCCATACCCCTGAGGCCCTGCATCTGTGCGGTATGGTAATGTTTTTCCCCAAAATATTCATTGTATTTGCCATACCATTTGGAAATCGATTCCATTGCTTCTTGGGTGCGCCCTGTCTTTATAAGAGAAATGATGACACTGGGCCACCGCGCGTAACGATTCTCGTAAAAATATTGATTGCTCACCATCCCCTGTTTGACGGTATCAAAATGCTTCATGGCCTCGGTAAAATCCAGCCTGGCATATGAAAGATCGCCCAAAAGCATCATGGCACTTCCCATTCTGGAGGAATCACGTGAAAGCCCGGCTGCTTCCAGGGCGCGGATGGCGGCGCGCGTCATATCCTCTGCGTCATTCAGGCGCCCCTGCCGGCCATAAATCCTTCCCAGCATAAAAAGACTTCTTCCGGTCGTTGCGGATTCCTTACCGCCAAGGCCGATAGACTCCTTCAGGGTTTCACGGGCCTCAAGCTCCGCTTCGACAAAACGACCCTGCCAGAGCAGGTTCATGGCCAGGTTCAATCTTCGCATTAAATAGGCCCGCGGAAAGGCTTTTTTTTCTGCTTGAGACACGAGCTTCACTATGTAGCGATAATGTAATTCCGCTTCAGCGTGCTTCCCCTTTGCTTGCATTATTGCCGCCTGCATATCGGTCTTATGTATAGTCGCCCATAGTTCTTCTCTTGCAGATATCATGGGGTCGGAGAGCTTTTTATCACAGAATTCTACGCCCTCATCTTTAACTTCTTCGGCCGCCCTTAAATCACCCGTTACGAGGTAATACGAGGTTAGACTCCCGTATGACCTGGTCTGTGGACGAATTTCAATCACCTGTTTTTGTAAAGCGATCGCACGGTTAAAATTCCCGAACGCCGCTTCTACAGTACCTAGATGACTCCTGATTGCCGCTGCCAGTTGCGGTTTCTCCTTTACCGCTTCTGTTTCAGCATAGTGCAAGGCCTTTCGGAGGTCTTCCAGGGCCCGTTGAGAACGTCCCAACTCTCTTGCACTGATCCCCCGATTTAAATAAAATTGCGCGAGCTCCGCGGAATTCCCGGTATCCGGAGGCAGTGCATCTGCCCCGGCCTTATGGCGGGCGATGATTTCCGGGTCAAACAGCCCGGGCTGATCAAGAATGGACAGGATGTCGTCAACGCGGCGCGGCGGCGGGACAAATGTTTTCTCACTCATGGAAACCGTGACCTGTTCGGCTTCCTTCAAGGACATCCTCTCCTGCTCTAAGGCCGGCAAAGAACCGATGCCGGCCAGCCGATTATCCGGGTTAAGGGCGTCTAAAACAGCCTTATTGCCGGGGTCTTTCGCTTTCATCTTATTGAAAAACGCTGAAATCTGAGCATAGTCTTCCTGGGTCCAGACAATGATATCCACGCTGAAAGACCCGCTATTGTCCCGGTAATATCCCGGGTTCATGGGGTTTCCGTACTTATCAACCTTTCCGTCTCTTGTGCCCAAAAAATAGATTTCCCGATTGATCTGAGGTGATTGAAACCGCGTTCCTGTTTATCAGCGGTGTCCTGAAGCGATTTTTCCCGATCCGGACCATGAACGGCCAGCCGTGTTCCGGCCTGACATCATGATATTCAAAGTCCGAAGGCGCTTTGGGGCCCGGCCAGAGATCGATGCTGCCGGCCGCCAAGACGGAAAAGGTATCTCCTTTTTTCAGGTGAATACCGGTATCCACCATCCCGGGGTGGGTCCCATATAGCACGATATGTTTATATTGCTTGACAATAGGCGGCAGGGGTTCGGATATCTTGAGGATCGGG
>JBDRBD010000129.1:0-5340 GCA_043823025.1 Candidatus Omnitrophota bacterium
GGTCGCCTCGCGGCGCAGCACGAACGACTCTATTTCCACGCGACAGCGGAGTTGTTCTGCAAGGCACAGGGCTTCCTCCTTCGTCCGCTCCGGAAGAATAATGCAGAATTCTTCGCCCCCGTACCGGCAGACGGTGTCGCCTGCGTCTGCAGTCTCTTTGAGGATACGGGCCACCTGCTTAAGAACCAGATCGCCGGCGATGTGGCCATAACGGTCATTATAGGTTTTGAAATGGTCGATATCTAACATCAAAAGCGACAACGATCGCCGTGTACTTCGCGCCCGGACCAGTTCTTCCTGAAGACGTTCCTGAAAATACCGGTGAACGTACAATTCTGTGAGCTCGTCGATGCGTGCCAGCTCTTCTGTCCGATGGGCCAGTCTTGCATTTTCGACACTGGAGGCGACCAAATCCCCGATGATGGTGAGAAGCCGGAGGTCATCGGAACTGTACGCCTCCTGCCGCAAGGCCTCGAGCCTCAGGAGCCCCGCGATCCGTCCCGAGCTGATCAGGGGCGTGACAATCAAGGAGCCGATTTCCCGTTTTTCCATTTCATCGGGGTTGAACCGGAAGTCCCTGCGGATGTCCCTGACCAAAAGGCCCCTGCGGCGCTTCAAGACCCACCAGTCAAATACATCCCCTTTTTTGGACTTGGTTCCGGGGAATCCTTCTGCAAAAAAAGAACTTACCAGAGAAACCCCTTCTTCCCCTTCCTCTGTCAGGAAAAGAAGCGATCCGTCGGATTTTCCGACGAGCTCATACGCTTTTTGGACCGCTGATTCTGTCACTTCCCGGACAACAAGACTGGCGCTCAAAACATGCGTCAATTCGCTCAGCGATGCGTATCGCTCCACTTTCCGCCTCAACGGGAGGAGCTGCGAGGTCTCTTCCTGCTCCTTTTCGGCAAGCAAATTCACTTCCGTTTCCAACTGTTCGAGTGCGACCTCGGACCGCCGGATGCCTCTCTGAAAGAACGTCACCGCCGCATGCGAAAAGACGCCCGCCATCCAGAAAACAACAATCGGAAGAAAAAATTCTAAAGAACCAAACCGGAGGGCAAAAAAGGCGGTCGTGAGACTGGAGGCGAGGACAAGACCCCAGGCCAAGCCAAGATGAGCTGTCAGCATGGCGAACAGTACGGGAAAACAGAAAAACGCGGAAAGAACAAAGAAGAGATACCGGGAAAAAGGGTTCAGCGAGGCGCCCGGCGGGAAAAGGATAAAAAGGGCGAAACCGCTCAGAGCCCAAAAACCGATTGGTATAAGAAAAAACTCTTTTCGCTTTTCCATCCGCCGAAAGAGGCTTCCATGCGGTAATCCGTTAAACGATGGTGGCCTCGGTTTCTTTGTCAAAGAAATGAATCTTGCTGGTATCCAATACCAATTCGATGTCTTCGTTCACTGCGGGGCGGTCATGACCCTCAAAACGGGCCACCAGTGCATGGCGGAGTGTTTTCAAATGAAAATTCAGCACAGGGCCTGTCGGTTCAACCATCTCCACCGTGGCCTTGAAGGTAGTTTCCGGAGATGCTTCCGGGGCGGTCAATTTGTCGTGAAGGTCCTCAGGCCGCATCCCCATCATGATCGGCTTTCCTTCGTAAGGCGAAAGAACGGGGATCATTTCATCTAAAATCCGGATCCGGAACGTCCCTTCGTCAAAATAGAATTTCCTGTCCCGCTTGAGGAGCGTCCCCGCAAGAAAGTTCATGGGAGGATTTCCGATGAATTCTGCCACAAAGCGGTTTTTGGGGTGCGAATACAGGGTGTCCGGATCGGCAATCTGCTGCACGACGCCGTCCTGCATCACCGCAATGCGGTGCCCCATGGTCATCGCTTCGGTCTGGTCGTGCGTCACATAAATCATGGTTGCCTGCAGCCGGCGGTGGAGACGGCTGAGTTCGGCCCGCATCCGGACCCGCAGCTTGGCGTCGAGGTTGGAAAGAGGTTCATCCAGGAGAAAGACGTCGGGCTTTCGTACAATGGCGCGGCCGACGGCGACCCGCTGGCGTTCTCCGCCGGAAAGCTCACGGGGTCTCCGGCCGAGAAGCGGAAAAATGCCTAGTGTGTCGGCGGCTTCCTGCACACGGGTTTTGATTTCCTGTTCGGGGTAACGCTGAAGTTTCAGTCCGAAGGCAATATTGTCATAGACCGACAGGTGGGGATAAAGGGCGTAGTCCTGGAACACCATAGCGACATTTCTGTCTTTCGGCGGGATCGCATTGACGCACCGGTCTCCGATATGAATCTCACCTTCCGTCACCGCATCCAATCCTGCGATGAGGCGAAGGGCCGTCGTTTTACCGCATCCCGAAGGCCCCACAAGGACCAGCAGTTCCTGATGGCGCGCTTCGATATTGACCCCAATGAGCGCACGGACGTCTCCCGGATATGTCTTTGAAACATTGACCAAGGCTACTTTTGCCACGGCTGCACCCCCGTGCCAAAACGTTTAGGATGTCCCGTTCTTTGCCGCACTCAGGTATTCAACAAGCTGCGCAATGGTGCTCTTCATCGCTTTCCGGTGGACCACCATATCCACCAGGCCGTGCTCCAGAAGAAACTCTGACCGCTGGAATCCTTGAGGAAGCCGCTGATGAATGGTCTGCTCGATTACCCGCGGGCCGGTGAAACCTATCAACGCTTTGGGTTCTGCCAGAATCGCATCCCCCAGGGAGGCAAAGCTGGCCATGACGCCCGCCATGGTGGGATTGGTGAGAACGGAGATAAAAAGAAGTTTTGCGTCATCATGCCTGGCCAATGCCGCGGAGGTTTTAACCATCTGCATCAAAGACAGCATCCCTTCCTGCATCCGTGCCCCACCCCCGGATCCCGACACGATAATGACCGGGAGGCCTTTCTTCGTGGACCGTTCAATGGCGCGGGTGATCTTTTCCCCGACGACGCTTCCCATCGACCCCATCATGAACCGGGAGTCGGTCACCGCCAGAACAATTTTCTTTTCTTCCAAAAGCGCCTCGCCGCAAAGGACCGCTTCCCGCAAACTCGTCCCCGCCTGGTCTTCCTTCAGCTTCTCGGAATAGCTTCCTTTGGGACCTTTGAATTTTAAAGGGTCCAACGAAGCCAAACCTTCCTCAATCTCCTCAAAGCTGTTAGCGTCGGTCAAAAGGGCAATCCGCTGCTGCGCCGAGAGGACGAAATGGTATTGGCATCTCGGGCAGACCCTGAAGTTCTCTTCAAGGGCTTTGTTATAAATGATTTCTCCGCAGTCTTCGCATTTGGTCCAAAGGCCCTCCGGCATCGACTTTTTCCGAGACACCTTGACGATGGTATACTTGGGCTTTCCAAAAATGGGCGGCATCGTCTAGTGCGTCGCTCCTTCCTCAAACCGATGAAGGACCAAACCGGTTACCGGCTTGGGATAAAAATAAGTGGATTTCTGGGGAACTCTCTCTTTCGCCAGCGCAATGCGGCGGACCTGGTCCATCCGTGCACCCCTCAGGAAGAAAATCACCTGATAACGTCCGCGGCGGATGTGTTCGAGACACTGTCCAACGTCCCGGATGAACAAGACGCGGCGGCGAAGTGTCTCTTCTGTGATACCGAGTCTATTCTTGAACACGAGCTCATGGAGAATCGTGACATCAAGCCGCCGCCACGTCTTGGAACGGCGGCATCTTCGATCGATTTCTGCAAGGGCCTTCCGGTTTTTGAGCGTCAAAAGATAAAAGGGTTTTCCTTTCCAATGCATGCCGAAGACATACTCCCTGCGCGGCTTTTCCATCGCCTTCAGCAGTCGGGAGGCCGACGGATAGGGGGTAAACGTGAAAAGTTCCGCCAGCTTTGCCTGCAATTCCGCAAAGGAATAGCCAAGGCCCTTCACCAAACGGTGAATCGGAAAAATAGCCGAGTCCGCATCCATGAGATTGGCAAAATAGACCAAAACGAAATTCCCGAGTTTTTTCCCCATTTTCTTCTGGAAGACGCGGGAAACTTCAAACCGATGATGTCCGTCCGCAATGAAAAGCGCGCTGCGGCATATCTGCTTCCGGAGATGCGCAATCAAGGTCCGATCGGCCAGACGCCACATCCGGTGCCGTACCCCGTCCAGTGAAACATCCGCTGCAGGGGCGGTGCGGCGCATCCAGGGCTTCACAACGGCCTCCACGCGCTTTTCGGGATCGGTGAAAAGGAAAAACAAGGGGCTGACATTGGTGTGCAATTTTTCCAGAAGGAGGAATCGGTCCTCCTTCGGTAACGGAAACGTCTTCTCATGCGGGTAAACAAAGCGTCCTCCGGTCTTCCCCAGCTCCAACAGGGCCATGAACCCGATCCGGCGCGCGCGTCTCTTCCCCTTCCCGAATTGCTGTTCGTAAAAATAAATGGAGGGCTCTCGGTCCTGAAGCAGTATTCCTTCTGAAATCCATTTCTCTAAAAAGGCCTTCGCGCGGGTATACCGGTTCTCCGAACCGTTATCGGAAGAAAAGATCTTTCCGAGCTCGAGGCGAATCATGTTATGGGGGGAAATTCGGTAGAAGCGCTTTTGCTCCGCTTCCGTAATGATATCGTAGGGGGGACAAAGAACTTTCGAAAGATCCCGAATGCGCCTTGGGTTGTAACGAAGCCCCCGGAACGGAACGATGTTTGCCATCAGCGTCGATACCTTTTTTTAACCCGACTTCTTCCCTGTGAAAAAGAATTGGGCCGCAAACGCCCCCACGCCATCGAAGACAAGGTCCCAGGAATTCATCTGGCGCATCGGGACAAAAAGCTGGTGCAGTTCATCCGTGAAACCGTAGCACACGGCAACCGCCACGGCCCAGGCCTGAAACGACTTTTGAAAAAAAGGGCGGCTGGCGCCCAAAAAGGCCCTGGCCAACAGATATCCTAGAATACCATATTCCACTGCATGAAGAAACCTGTCCGTATACCGGATCTCGAATCCGGGAAGGAACGGAAGCGGATAAGAAGAAAACGCGAAAATGACAGCGCCGTAGAGAAGCGCAGGCCCCCAGAACCAAAAAAACTGTTTTTCTTTGGTCATGGCTCGCTCTTGGACGGGTTCTTTTTGGGAGGCGTTCCGGAAACCGGACAGGTGCCGTCCGGAGACTTGCATTCCTCGCATTGTTTTTTACGATACGCCTCGGTCCGGTAATCGGTCGCGTAAAACCCGCTCCCCTTGAAGATAATGCCTGCGCCCTTCCCAATCAGCCGTTTCAGCTTCCCCCCGCAAGCCGGGCACTTTTCAAGGGGCGGATCCGTCATCTTCTGAAACGCTTCATGCGTCTTCTGGCATGATTCACATCGATATTCGTAAGTCGGCATTTCAATTCCTATATTTCAGACTGAAACAATACATTTTCTTTGAAACAATCTCCCAAT
>JBDRBD010000130.1:0-2965 GCA_043823025.1 Candidatus Omnitrophota bacterium
ATAACCAGTCCGGTTTTTTATTGACGATGAACAGCGCAACTGCACACCGTTCACTGTACACTTAGCACTCAGATGGAGCGGGAGAAGGGAATCGAACCCTCGTGACAAGCTTGGAAGGCTTGCGTTCTACCATTGAACTACTCCCGCGAAAAACTCATGTTTTGAAACCGGCGAAGGTCAATACTCAGCGAACAATCCGTCAAGATCGCGATACGTGATCCACCCCGCCTTCCCTCGCTGAATGGCCTTGACAAAACAGCTGCAGTCAATGACAGAATACGAATATTTTTTCCTGATGACCTCTTCAAAAATATCATAAACCAGCCCGCCGTCATCCATATGGACTTCGTGAGCTGCATAAATTTCCGCATCAGGCAAAGCTTCGAGAATCCGCAAAAAATTATGGCGATTTATTTCTATTTCTCCGATATTCACATGTTTGACACCCATGGCTTCAATGATCGGCAGCATTTCAAAGAGCTTCTTTCGATGCGGAGGCCAGGCGGGCGTTTCGATGGTGACCGCTTTAAAATACGCCACGGCATTTTCTACGTTTTTATACACCTTTTTTGAAAAATTGGAAGAACCCAAATGGAATCTGACTTCATCAAACCCCAAGTCTCTCAAACGCAAAAGCATCTTTTTATCTGCAAGGATCCCGTTGGTATAAAGATAATACCAGGGTTTTCTCGGAAGATTCTTATTCAATTGGCGCAAAAACTTCATCCAGTCACTGATGCGGTCCATATATAATAAAGGTTCCCCTCCGCCGCTGAAACTGAATTTCTGAAGATTATAGCCAGGTAAACGGGCGATGCGTGAAATTTCCAATTTTTTTTTCTGCATCTTGCTTTTTGTGACATCGCGCCAGTCTTTGCCGGAGGTGCAATAAACGCAACTGCGATTGCATTTCATTCCGGTACAAAAATTAATTGAAAAATTATCCGAATTAAAACACGAGGAGCAACCCGGGGAAATTTTCCCAATATGAACGCAGTGGCCGGCAGCATGATACTCCAATCCTTTAATTCTCCTCTGCCGCTCAAACTTTCTTTGGTAGGCTTCCTGTATCGGGATAATCTTCAACTGGGCATTCCTTTTCCGGGCTTTTCTTAGAGCTGTCGTCCTATTTTGTTATTGGTTCGCTTCATCAAACTGCTTTTCCCGGTCCCGGTTCATCTCCCGAACCTGACGTTGGAGCCGCTGATAGGTCTCCACCTGCGTCTTCCCCGTTCCCTCATCAATGACTTTCTGCGTTGCCTCTTCCACTTGTCTAGAACAACCAAGCAGAAACAGCCCCGCCAGCATCGTTCCAAGAAGTCGCGTTCGGCGTCTCATCTAACCTTATTTGTTTGTGCGTTTAGCTTCGCAGAACCTATTTCACTCCGCAACTGCTACGAAGCCCACGGCGAAAAATAGAATAATTGCTTCGAAGCCCAAGACGTAAGTACTTGGGCGAAGAAGAATGGTGGAGAGGACAGTCCTTCGACGCGCTCACTCCGTTCGCTTGCTCAGGACTTAATACGCCACCACCTGAGTCAGAAGTAACCCAAGTAGCGATTCAAATAAAGGTGGTGGAGAGGACAGGATTCGAACCTGTGAAGGCAGAGCCATCAGATTTACAGTCTGACCTCGTTGGCCACTTGAGTACCTCTCCATAAAAGCAGTGGAAAGTAAACGGTGTACAGTGAACAATGAAAAAATGACTGTACACTGTTCACTTAACACTCAGTTGGAGCCGACAGAGGGATTTGGCGCTTCAATGTGGGACCCAAAACCCACATTGAAGTCGGCCACCCGCCGGGTGGTTCGACGTCGCTCACCATCCTTCGCAACCATCCTGAGCGCAGTCGAAGGACTGACGTCGCTCCCTATTTCCGACACAGAACTTTGGCGGACACCGCCACAATCTGAATTGGCGGACCCGCCAATGCTTTGTGGCGGGCGCTCGCGACTTTTCACCCGCTGGATGCGCCCGGCTCCCTTCGATTCCCTAACGCCCAATCCGACTCAAAGAAGTGGAGCCGGCAGAGGGAATCGAACCCCCGACCCGCGGTTTACAAAACCGCTGCTCTGCCTGCTGAGCTATGCCGGCGTCGCTACGGCCTCCGCGTCCGCCAAAGATCGTTGGCGGACTGCTCGGCCTTCGCTCCCCATAGGGGAGAAACCAAAAGGTTTCTCCCCTAATGGCGGAATTCACTAAAGTTTGATTGAGGTGAATTCCTGTCACCCCTCTTCCACATTTTATTATTAAAATCCTTCTGCCCAACTCTCACTAATAGGGCTAGCGGATAACCAGTCCCTGCAGGGAAATTATTTCACAACCTTTTTGAGGGTCTCTGGCAGAAATTTTAAAAGATCGGAAGCGATGAGACCTGCTTCGCCTTTTTCCCTGGCCGCAAGGTCCCCTGCGAGGCCGTGCACATAGGCGCCGCGCCGGGCCGCTTCAAAGGCGGTCATTCCCTGCCCCAAAAAACTCCCGATGATCCCGGTTAAAACATCGCCGCAGCCGGCGGTGGCCATGCCGGGGTTACCGGTCCGATTAATATAACATTTGCCGGCCGGCGATGCAACCACGGTCTGATGTCCTTTTAACACAGTGACTACACGGTAGGCCTTTGCAAAGCGTTTCGCAATCCCTCTTCGGTCTTTCTGAACAAATTGGCTGTTTTTGCGAATGAGCCGGCCCATTTCCCCGGGATGGGGCGTGATGACCACAGGGGCCTTTGCCTTTTTGAGGACGTTCGGGTCTTTTGCGAGGGCATTCAGGCCGTCTGCGTCAATCACCATCGGCCGTTTGAGCTTCGGGATGAGACGACGGACCAGCCGCACGGTTTCCGGATGCTGGGAAAGACCGGGGCCGATGGCCACCGCATCCACGCTCTCGGATTTTTCCACGATCGACGGAAGGGCTTTCTGCGAAAAGGTCCCGGCCTTGGTTTCGGGAAAAGGGAGCGTCATCACT
>JBDRBD010000131.1:0-2993 GCA_043823025.1 Candidatus Omnitrophota bacterium
TCCATATACACCTTTCCGCGATGGCTGTGCTCCATGATGGATGCGCCGCTTCCCTTGTACTCCGGAAGGTCTTCTTTGATTTGCAGGAGAACTTCTTCCGGCAGCACTGCCGGTCCTGCCCCGAAATTATAGGCACGTGTCATCGGTCAATCCTTTCTGAGCGTTACGTTCCATTCCCTACTTCTAGTTTTTCGTCGAAAGGGTAATCGATTTTATCTTCATCGATCCCTGGTAGTAGTTTTCGTGCGGATCCCCCACAACAAAATAATCCGGATAACCGGGATCCGTATGCCAGACGCGCGAAAGCGGGACAGAACCCTCTCTGAGGAGAATGCCCTTCTCATCATAGGTGCGAAGGATAAAGGCCTCTGCCGTCCGTTCCACTTCCGCCCGGTACCACTTCGGCCTTTCATAAGTAACGGCTTTCTTCCAGGCGTACTCCCATTCGCCGCTTGGGTTCAGGGAAACCAATTCATTGGCGCTGTCAAAATAAACCATAAAAACGGGATTCGGCATCCCGGAGCCCCATACGTTGTTGTCGACATCAATGACGACCTTGCGGTGCTTATGCCACCAGTCATTGGTGTGGTGCCCGGCAGGATTTTCGTCCGTAATCGCCAAAAGATAACACCCGTTCTCGTTTACCGGCCCTTCCGCATACTCAGGGTCACGGCCCAGGCCGCTGATCTTTTCCAACCCATAATCGATTTCCCCGACCGCAATGCTTACCTGATAGGCCGCAGGGAGCGGGCGGGTGGATCGCAGGATGGCTACGTCTCCATAGTGATCAGACTTCTGCCAGGCTACCCCGGAGCCGTCGACGATAAAGGTGCCGTCCCGATAAAGCTCAAACGTCAGCCAGCCCCCTTCCCCGAACTGTTTTCCCGGGGCTGCCTGGATAGGCGCTAAAAATGTCTCGCTGAAGCTGGCGGAAGAAGCGGCTTTTCCGCCGGGTCTCTCGGCGCATCCCAAAAGCACAAGCAGCAAAAGTCCTGCAACAAATATTGAAAGGCCCGGGGTTTTCAAGGGGATCCCCTTTTGCAAAATGATGGCTAAAGGAGCGATGACTTAATGTGCATGGAGGCCGAACAATAGGATCGTCCCGATCCCGGCCGCAAGAAGAAGCAGTTGAGTAAAACTTTCGCTCAATTTTAAACTCACATGAAGCTTCGGAACCAGGTCCGCCATCGCAATATAAATGAAGCTCCCGGCTGCCAAAGCCAGAACCAGCGGCATAAACGGCTCGGCCTTTGCGAAAGCCGCATATCCGAGCAGAGCGCCCGGAATGAACGCCAATCCCGAAATCATATTCATGGTGAAGGCGCGCGCCCGGGAATATCCGCTGTGGAGCAGGATAACAAAATCTCCCACTTCCTGCGGGATCTCATGGGCCACAATCGCAACGGCCGAAGCAATTCCCAAAGGAATCGAAACCAAAAAGGCGGCGGACAGGACGAGCCCGTCGATGAAGTTATGCAGGGCATCGCCGATAAGAATCAAGGGGCCCGCTGTCTCAAGCTTGTCGCACTCGCCGCTGTGACAGTGGTGCCAGATCACAACCTTTTCAAGAAGGAAAAAGACAACGATACTGATGAGTGTTGCGGCCATGACGGAAAACGCCGAGCTCTCCTCGAGGGCGTGAGGCAGAATGCCTAAAAAGGAGGCCCCGAGAAGTGCGCCTGCGGCATAACTCAGAAGGGCCGGGACAAGCGCCTTACGGATTCCTTCCGGCAGGAAAAGGAAAACACTTGCGAAGATAACACCGGCAACGCTCACAAGAAGACTGACGCCTAAAATCCACGTCAAAAGCATCCGGAAAATCTCCTCGGGTTCAGTCGTTTTTCAGTCTTGACGGAATGGCATTTCTCCACGCCTGGTTCAGCTCTGTCACGGGAAGATTGATGAGTTCGCGACGGCCTTGCTTCACGACAAACCGCGTCCCGCCCACCTTCCCCAGTTTGGAATAGGGGAGCGCGTGTTTCTTTGCGATTTTCTCCAGCTTCGGCAGATTCTCTTCCTTGACTGAAACCACGATGCGGGACGGCGCTTCGCCGAACAAAGTATCATCCAACCGCATCGCCGGTTTTTTCGCCGCATCCAGCTCTACGACGGCCCCGACCAGGCGGTTGGCGTCGGTCACGCAGGATTCCGCCACACACACAGCCAACCCCCCCTCCGAACAGTCATGGGCGCTCCGGAGAATCCCCGATTGAATCATTTCAAGACACGCCTCCTGAAGGGCCTTCTCTTCCTTCAGTTCAATCTGGGGATTTCCCTTTTTCTGTCGATGGATTTGATAGAGGTACTCGCTGCCTCCAAGGCCTTCCCGGTTTTCGCCCAGGAGCACAATGACATCGTTTTTATCCTTGAAATCCTGGGTGAGACGTTTTCTCGCGTCCTCAATCAATCCCACCATACCCACCATCGGCGTCGGGTCAATCGCGCCTTTGGGATTTTCGTTGTAAAAACTGACGTTCCCGCTAACGACCGGCGTCCCCAGCGCCTTGCAGGCATCCGAAAGCCCTTCGATGCACTTCTGGAACTGCCAGTAGTTTTCGCGCTTCATGGGATTTCCGAAATTGAGCCCGTCGGTAATGGCCAGCGGCCGCCCACCCGCGCAGACAACATTCCTCGCGGCTTCCGCCACCGCCATCATGGCCCCCTGATAGGGATTCAGGTAACAGAAACGGCTGTTGCAGTCCACGCTGATGGCCAGGGCCTTTTTCGTTCCTTTGACTTTGATCACCGCCGCATCCGAACCTGCGCCAACTGCCACTTCATCCTTCGCCGCATAGGTGAACTGCTGATAGGCGGATTCTTTGCTGGCGATCGACGGACTATCCAATAGCTGCAACAGAATTTTTTGATAGTCCTTCGGTTCGGGCACGTTTGCAAGGGATAACTTCTGCGTCTGTTTCAAATAAGACGGCTCCTGGGATTCCCTGTCGTAAAGCGGGGCCTGCTTGGTCAAAGCTTCGGCAGGAATTTCGCAC
>JBDRBD010000132.1:0-2131 GCA_043823025.1 Candidatus Omnitrophota bacterium
GGTCAGGGGAATCCGCATCCTGTTTCCCCCTGGGGTATGCCGACCAAGGGCTACAAAACGCGGAAAAAGCGGAAGGCTTCAAACCGGTTTATCTTGAAACGGAGGTCATAATGGGGCGATTGGTTGACAAGGGTCCTTATGTGGACGATCATCTCCTTGAGAAAATCAATGCAATCCGTCAGACGGGCGACAAGAAACCCATCAAGACATGGTCGCGCCGCTCGACGATCACCCCCGATTTTGTAGGATTGACGTTTTCCGTTCATAATGGAAGGAAGTTCCTCGCGGTCTATGTCACGGAGAATATGGTGGGTCATAAGCTGGGTGAGTTTTCCCCCACCCGGACGTTTCGGAAGCATGGTGCAACAATTGAAAAATCAACGGCATTAAAGTGAAAATAATTGTCGGAAAAGCAACAGAACGGTTTTTGAAAGTATCTCCCCGCAAGGTACGGCAGGTCATCGAGTTGGTTCGGAACCAGGAAGTGGAGTCGGCACTGGAGGCCTTGGTCCATTTAAACAAGGGCGCCGCAAAGGAAGTTCGGAAAGCCATCCAGTCGGCACTCGCCAGTGCACGGCAGAACCCCGAAGCAAAGGCGGCTTCTCTCTACATCGCGAAAATCACCGCAGACGAGGGGCCAACCCGCCAGGGGAGACGCTGGCGGGCGACGGCCATGGGCCGGGCAGTCCACTATCGGCGACGGCAAACGCACCTGTGCGTGGAGCTTGGGGTGAAAAAGTAATGGGACATAAAACACATCCGTTAAGTCTGCGTTTGGGCTTCACAAAAAATTGGAGTTCGCTCTGGTTTGCGAACAAGGAAAATTATCCTAAGTATCTCCACGAGGATCTGTTGATTCGGGAGACCATCAAGAAAACCTTCAGCCATGCGGCCATCTCGAAGGTGGTGATTGAGCGCTCCAGCGGCCGGGTTCGTGTGATTCTTCACACGGCCCGTCCCGGAATTGTCATCGGCCGTCGGGGTGCCGATATCGACCGTTTGCGCGATGACATTCACAGTCTGACGCAGAAGGAAATTCTGGTCGATGTGAAAGAGGTCAAGTATCCGGCCATCGACGGCCAGCTGGTTTCTGAAAACGTGGCGATTCAGCTTGAGCGCCGCATTTCCTTCCGCCGCGCCATGAAAAAAGCGATTCAGCTGGCGCTTCAATCCGGTGCATTGGGAATCAAAATCCAGTGCTCGGGACGCCTGGGCGGTGCGGAGATGTGCCGGACGGAAAACTATAAGGAAGGAAAATTCCCTCTTCACACCCTGAAAGCAGATATCGATTATGGTTTCACCGAGGCCAAGACCGTTTACGGCAAGATCGGCGTTAAAGTTTGGGTCTATAAGGGCGACGGACAGCTCCCGGGGCAAAAGGACCGAGAAGCTGGAGACCCAAAGGAACTTGAAACGCAGAAGGTAATGAAGCGTGTTACTCCCTAAAAGAGTGAAATTCAGGAAGTCTCAGCGCGGAAAGCGCAGAGGAAAAGCCTACAGCGGCTACAAAGTCACATTTGGTGAGTACGGCCTGCAGGCCGCTGAGAATGCTTGGCTCACCAACGCGCAGATCGAAGCGGCGCGCGTTTCTCTGTCCCGCCATGTCAAGAAGGGCGGGAAGATTTGGATCCGCGTCTTTCCGGATAAGGCCGTCACCAAAAAACCTGCGGAAACCCGCATGGGCAAGGGGAAAGGCGATGTTACCCACTGGGTCTTCGTCGTCCACAGAGGAAGGGTTCTTTTTGAGATGCAGGGCATTCCGGAGGAACTGGCGAGGGAGGCAATGCGTCTGGCTGCCCATAAGATTCCTTTTCGGACAAAATTCGTCTCGCGCAAGGGAACACTATGACAAAGCCTCAAGAACTTCGAAGCTTGACGGTGCAGGAGCTCAATGAAAAGACCGCTATGCTTCGGAAAGAATTATTCGACCTCCGCGGCAAAGCCGTAACCGACAAGATCGAAAAGCCAAGCCGCATCCGGCAGGTACGGAAAGAAATTGCCAGGATTCTGACGATTCTTAAAGAGAAGGAGAAGAGCGCGTGAATTCCCGTCGCGTGAACCGTCGCAAAGAGAAAACAGGGGTGGTCTTGAGTGATAAGATGCACAAGACCATGGTCGTGCGCATCGTTCA
>JBDRBD010000133.1:0-12602 GCA_043823025.1 Candidatus Omnitrophota bacterium
CTTTGCATGTTCCCATTTTCCTTTTTGCTTTTTTGGGGGCGGTGAGTCTTCTCCGCGGAAGCATGATTTATGGAGACTGGTATTTTGGAAAAGTGGTGATTCCGCTCAAGCAATGGCTCACACCCCTTTTGATTTATTTTCTCGTCTTTTTGTCGGTCCGTGATGAAAGAGTGCTGAAAAACTCTGTTGGCATCATCATGGCCTGCGTTGCGGTCGTTGGACTTATGGCGATCAAAGACTATATTGATGTCGGCCCGATGGGGAGCATCGAAAAAGAGCGCATCGGCGCCATCGCGGAACAGCCCAACATGCTCGCCGTCTTTTTCGTCTATTACATGTTTTTATTCGCCGCCTTTTGGTTTTGTAATCTTTCCAAGCTGAAATACTGGCTTCTGCTTATTCCGTTTTTGTTGTGTTTTCGCGGGATTCAGGTAACCTTTTCGCGCGGAGGGTATCTGGCGTTCTTCACAGGGCTTTTTGCCCTCGCGTTTTTCCGGGGGAAACGGTATTTCTTTCTCGGGATCCTTCTTGTAATTTTTGCCTTGATGAATCCGGCCATATTGCCGCAGGGGATTGTCTACCGGTTGTTTTCTACTTTCAAGAATGTGGAGGGAGTTGACAAAGAGGCTCTTCAACGGATTTCTTCCGATATCTACGAGGGCGAAGGCGGAAATTTAGTTCTCGACGGAAGCGCTCAGGGCCGGCTCGATGTTTGGAAGGGAGGAATGCGAATCATTGCGGACCATCCTTTCTGGGGAACGGGATACGACACCTTCGGAACCATTGTTCCTTATTATGCGCCGGAGCTTCACGGCAGACGCTTGGATGCCCACAATAGCTACATCATCATTGCCGCGGAGATGGGGATTCCGGCGCTTTTGGTGTTTTTGTGGATTGTCTGGGTCGCCATCTGGAAAAGCCGCTGGCTTTACCGTCATAGCCGCAATCCGTTTTACCGTGCGATGGCGCTGGGTTTTCTGGCAGGGCTTTTTGGACTTTTGATGGGGAATATGTTCGGCTCGCGGCTCGATGCGCAGGAAGTATCAGGGCATTTCTGGGTTCTTTGTGCGCTTGTGATGCGCGCCATTGCTTTGGAGAAAACGGCAAAACCGATTCCGGTCAAGGCGGCTAACAATAACAGGAAAGTTTCAAACAAGAAAAAGTCTATGCGCAGGGGTGAAACAGTCCACCCGAAATCCTTGTCCGCCTCACTCAAGAAATTTGACGAATGGAAATACGAAAAGGAAAATCCCAAACCGTCGCCATGAAGAAGATCAAGGTTCTTTATCTTATCGATAAACTTGAGATTGCTGGAGCCCAACGGCACCTGGTTTCGCTTTTGAAAGAAATCGACCGTCGGCGCTTTGAAGTTTCGGTGGTCTGTCTTATGCATGAAGGACCGCTGGGAGAATCGCTTCGTACTTCCGGCATTCCGCTTCACTCGCTCCACCTTCGGCGGATTTACGGCCTTGCGGGGCTCGGGGCTCTTGTCAGGCTCGTCCGGTATCTGAAGCGGGAGCGGATTGACGTCGTTCACACGTATCTTTTCAGTGAAAATATTTTTGGGACTGTCGCAGCGCGCCTTGCAGGGACGCGGATGATTGTGACCGGACGGCGGGATACAGGGAAACTCCGCGAGGGGAAAGCGAGGCATATGCTTGCCTATCGCTTCACGAACCGCTGGGCGGATCGGATTGTATGCGTGAGCGAGGCGGTGAAGCGCGTAGTGCTGGCGCGCGAAAAAGTTTCAGAATCAAAGGTAGTAACAATCCCGAACGGGACGCGGCTCGGAACGCCGCTCTCTCAGGAAGAAAAGGCCGCAGAGCGGGGGAAAATGGGCGTTTCCCCGGAGGCCTTTGTGGTGTCGATTGTGGCCAATTTGAGCTGGATCAAGGGGCACGAAACCTTTTTTAAAGCAGCAGACCTGGTTCGGAAGGGAATCCCTGAGGCGCAATTCTGGGTGATTGGGGATGGGGTTCTTCGCGGGAAGCTGGAGGCGCAGGTTACAGCGCTCGCCCTGACGCCGAACGTCCGGTTTTTCGGAAGGGTTCCTGACCCGAAGCAGTTTCTCCTTGTGTCGGATGTTTCCGTGAATGCTTCTTTTTCGGAGGGGATGTCGAACACGATTCTCGAATCCATGGCGCTCGGGATTCCGGTCGTCGCAACAGGCGTTGACGGGAATCTGGAGACGGTTGTGGACGGGGAAACCGGGATTTTGGTTCCGCCAGGGGATTCCGAAGCGCTCGCAAATGCCGTGATCCGCTTGGCGAAAAGCCCCGACGAGAGGCGGAAAATGGGTGAAGCAGCGCGCGCCCGTATCCGGGAAGTTCTCTCCCTTGAAAAGATGGTCGGCTCTGTTGAAAAACTTTATGAATCAAATTTATCTCCGAAAGTTCAGTTTATCTTTTCCAAATTTCCCTGTTACGACGAGACATTTATTTTGCGCGAGATGCGGCAGTTGAAGGCCGCAGGGCTGGGGCTGTCTATTTTTTCCCTGAAGGGAGGGAAGGGGCCGATTCTCCATGCGGATGCACTTCCGCTTTTGGAAGACACGATTTATCTTCCGTTCTTTTCGGGGCGTGTTCTATGGGCGCAGATTTCGATGATGTTGCGCCATCCCCTCCGTTATCTTTCAACGCTAATTCTTCTCATCGCCAGACAGATTCCGGACGCGGAGTTTCTCGTCAAAAGTCTTGCGATTTTTCCGAAGTCGGTTCTTTTGGCGCGGGATCTCCGGAAGCGCGGCATCCATCATCTTCATGCGGAATGGGCTACCTATCCTGCCACCTCCGCCTGGATTGCCTCGCGGCTCGCCGGCATCCCTTTCAGTTTTACAGGCCATGCGCACGATATCTATGTGAAGAAAACCATGCTTGCCGAGAAATTGGCGGAAGCGGCGTTCATCATTACCTGCACCGAGGACAATAAACGGCATCTTCTGACGGTGAATCCCCGGATTCCTCCCGGGAAAATCCATGTCATCTATCACGGGGTGGAGCTGGAACGTTTCCGCCGGGACGGAAAGGCGGCGGACGGGAAGCTCTCGCTTCTTTCGGTCGGGTCGCTTCTGGAATGCAAGGGCTTTGACATCCTGATTCAGGCCTGCCGCCGTCTCAAGGAAGAGGGTGTTCGTTTTGAATGCCGCATCGTCGGCGGAGGGCCCTTAGAGGATGCGCTGCGTCGTCAGGTCAAAGACCTTGGCTTAGAGGACACCGTGAAGCTTTTGGGATACATGAAGCAGGAGGATTTGATTGCCTATTATAAGAAAGCGGACCTTTTTGCACTTCCGGTGCGGCTTGACCGGCACTGGGGGATTCCGAATGTATTACTTGAGGCGATGGCTTCAGAAGTTCCTGTGATTTGCACGCCCCTCCCTTCCATCCCGGAGTTGATTCAGGATAAAGTGAACGGTTTCCTTGTTCCTGACAGGGATGCCCAGGCGTTGAGCGGGATATTGGTACACCTGAGCCGGGATACTCAGCTCCGCGAGGCCTCAGCCAGGGAGGGCCTCAGGACCGTTTCAGAAAAGTTCAATGCCGAGAAGAATGCCCGGGAACTGATTCAGCTTTTCAAGGAGAAGATGCCTTCATGAGGCAATTTTTAAGAAAGCTCATTAGCACACTCTACTATCCTTTTTTGGCCGGTCGGGAGGTTGGCTCGATTCGAGTCTTAACGTACCATCGGGTGAATGAAGTTTCGCCCGCGGACCGGCTTTCGGTGAAAACGTCCGAATTCCAAAAGCAAATGGCGCATCTTCATCGCCGGGGATACCGTACCTTGAGTCCCGAAGCGCTTTCGGAGGCGCTCAAGAGCGGCATCCTTCCGGAAAAATCGGTTTTCATCACTTTTGACGATGGATACCGGGACAATTTCACAGACGCTTTCCCGATCCTGAAGAACTTCGACTTCAGGGCGACCGTGTTTGTGGCGACGGAGCTTGTCGGCAAAGAGCGCGACGGTCACCGCATGCTTTCCTGGGATGAAATCAGGGAAATGGCCGGAGGCGGGGTTTCTTTCGGAAGCCACACGGTCCATCATGCCCGCATGAATCGGATTCCGGACCAGGAAAAACAAAAGGAAGCCGAGGATTCGAGGCACGCGCTGGAAGAGGTCTTGCAGAAAAAAGTGACGGCATTCTGTTATCCCTATGGCGATACGGATTCCGGAGCAACTCAGGCGGCGGCATCCGCCGGATATGGGCTTGCATTTACTACAAGACCGGGTCCTGTCCGGGCGCATTCGGACCGGTTCCTTCTCCCGAGGACAGAAATCAGCGGTTTTGACAGTCTCTTTGATTTCAAGAAAAAACTCGCGGGCGCCTTTGACCGGCTTCATGAAATGGTTCAGCAAAGACAGGGTCGGAGGGTGAGTGTCGCAGAACCGATTCCGGTCCTTTATGTCATCTGGTCTCTCGGACTCGGAGGGGCGGAGCAGGTGGTCGCCGCTCTTGCGAAAAGGTTGGACCGGAAATGCTTCAGGCCGCTCGTGGCGTGTCTGAATGAAGCGGGTCCCTTTTCTGATCTTCTGGAGAAGGAAGGAATTCCTGTCATTCCTCTCCATAAAAAAGGAAAATGGGATTTTTCTATGATTCCAAAACTCATGCGTCTCATAAAAGCCCACCGCGTCCAGGTTGTGCACACGCATCTTTGGGGAGGGAGTGTCTGGGGGAGGATTGCCGCGCGTCTTGCCGGTGTTCGGGTCATCGTGGCGACGGAGCATAGTTACTCCGGGAAACCGGCACTCTATTATTGGATTGAGCGGATTCTCGCTTTGTGGACAGACCGCATCGTAGTGGTTTCTGAAAAGGTGAAGGAATTTTATACAAAAACCCTGAGGATCAGGCCTGATAAACTTTCTCTGATTTATAACGGGGTTGACCCGGCCGCGTTCCGGGCGGAGCGGCAGAACGGATTCCGGAAGGAGCTCGGGGTGGAACCGGAAGCATCTTTGGTGGGGATTGTCGGGAGACTCGTGCCGGTCAAGGCCCATGAAGTCCTCTTTGACGCAGTCACGCGCCTTAAGGAGAGCCATCCGACGCTTCAAGTAGCGGTCATCGGAGACGGCGAACGGCGCGCCGAACTTGAAGCATGGTGCCGCAGCCGCAGCCTTGAAAAGCGCATTCGTTTTTTGGGCCTCCGGAAGGATGTGGCCCGTTTGCTTCCGGATTTGGACCTTTTGGTCCTTTCATCGGACCGGGAAGGACTTTCGATGACGGTTCTCGAGGCGATGGCGGCGGCCCTTCCGGTTGTGGCGACCGGGGTAGGCGGTACGCCGGAATTGGTGCTCGAGGGGGAAACAGGTTTTCTTGTTCCGCCCAGGGATCCGATTCAGCTAGCGGACCGGATCGACCGCCTTCTTCGGGACAAAGCCCTTTCGCGCCGGATGGGGGAGGCGGGGCGCAAGCGGGTCCAAGAAAATTTTTCATTGGAAAAGATGACGGCCGCAACGGAGCAACTTTATACTCAGTTACTTCAGGCGAAAGAGATGCTTTAGGTAAATGACAAATATCAAAACGACCGCTCAAAACAAAAAGTTTGATAAGGTTTTGTCATTTGAAATTTGATATTTGTCATTCATTTGTTATTTGTGCTTTGTCATTTGTCATTAACCTAGGGGTTTTGCTATGAGAAAATGGATACCGATTGCCGGTGTTTTGGTTGTGGGGATTCTCATCGGGAGTTTCTTAAGCCGCGTCTCGTGTCGGCGCGAGGGCGCAGCGACCCCGGAGAAGGAAATTTTTGCTTCAGGGGAGCTCATTCTCGGTGATTTTGAAACCGAGGGGGAAGTCAAGCGCTGGCAGGCGAAGCAGGTCTCCGCATTTTTGTCCGATGAGCATGTGGTGCGCGGGAAACATTCGGTGAAACTCGCATACATGGCGGAAGAGGCGCCGCGGTTCGTCCTCGAGGACTTTTTCCGGAAGAACCGGCGCGCCAGGGACTGGCGGGGGTATGAAGCGCTCACGTTCAATTTTTATAACCCGAGTAGCTCGCAGGAGCGCGTCATTCTGCAGATCAAGGATAGTCAGGAGCGCCGGTACAAAGAGACGTTGTCTCTTCCAGCAAACAATTCCATGACCTACACCATTCCTCTTGAAGACCTCAGCGCCTTCATCGATTTCAAGGAAATTGTCCAGGTTAATTTTTTCCGGTGGAGACCGAAAAAACCCGTTGTCTTTTACCTGGACGATGTCCGGCTGACTCCGAAGGAAAAAACCGCCAAACAGGAAGAAGCCGCCGCCGCTGAAAAGGCGGGGGAGCCGAAAGAATGGACCGCTTCGAAAAAGGAAAAAACGTTTGACGCAAGTATCCGCACCGATAGCCCGAACGCCGCAAGCGGCGTCCTTTTTCAGAAGGTCGCATCGAACTGGGTGGCGGCCTCCGAGGCGACCGGAGAGCGTTTCATCCGAATCCCCATTACTGTTGCGAAAGCCCAGACGTTTCTTCCGGACCGGTTTCCTGTCTCCGGCGGGATTCCTTTCCCTTACGGATATCTGAAGGACGCTTCATCTGTGCATCTCCGCACCGCCGACCGCGACGAGCTTCCCATCCAGACGCGGGGCCTTGCCTTCTGGGAGGACGGTTCCATCCGATGGCTTTTGGTGACGACAGAGCTTCTGAATCATGCCTCGGACAAAAAACTCTACCTGGAAATTTACCCGACGGCGAAGACGCGCCCTGAGCTGGGAAAGCCCGTTCAGCTTTCGGAGGATTCATCCTCCGTCGCCGTCATCACAGGCCCTTTGAAATTTTCGGTCGGAAAGAAAAGTTTCCATCTCTTTGAAAGCGCGTATCTGGACGCCAACGGCGACGGTCTTTTCGGCGAGGAAGAAAAAATTGCCGCCGGAGGCGATCTTGTGCTTCGGCATCGCGGCGCGGAATACCGCTCTTCGCTGGATGAAAAGGATTATACGCTGGTCGTCGAGGAATCGGGCCCTCTCCGTGCGACGCTCAAGGCAACCGGCTGGTTCCGCAACCAGAAGGGCGAGCCGTTCTGCCAGTATCAGGTGCGGCTTCAGGCGTTTGCCGGCAGAAGTGATCTTCGCATGTACCATACCTTTATTTATACCGGATATCCCGAGAACCTTTATCACCATGAATACGAGGGGAAAAAGCTGCCGGCAAATGAGACGATCGAGGAAGTGAGTATCGAGGAGAATTGGCTTCCGGGAGGGGATCTCACCTATCAAGTAGGCCTTCCGGCCAAGGTGCTGATGGGTGAAGCAAAAAACACGGTTTTACTCTCCCAGCCGCGGCACGACAAATTCCAGCTTTCCTTGAATAAAGAAGTGGTTCACGCAGGGGACAAGGCGACGGGGTGGGTGGATGTTTCCTCGCCGAGCCGGGGGCTTACCGTGAACGTCCGGGATTTCTGGCAGCAGTATCCGAAAGAAATCCTCATGGAGCCCTCGGGGAAGGTGAAAGTTTCGCTGTGGCCTGTCTCGGCGGGGGCCCTTAGTCTTGAAACACAATCAGACGCCTATGGCCCCGATGCAGTCGCGCGCGGCTCTGCTTTCGGGCTCGCCAAAACGCATGAAGTCGTCTTTTCATTCCACGCCCAGCAGGTCCGCCCAGAAATCCTTCATCCGCTCTTCAGCGCTTTCCAACAACCCCCCATTCTCGTCGCTGACCCGCAGTGGCTTTATGCCACGTATGCCCTTGGTTCCCTTGGGCCGGCGCGGCCGGGCCAGGACGGAGAAGAACTCCTTGCGCTCCTGTTCGGGTGGGCCGAGCGGCAGCCGAAGGCATTTGCATGGTACGGGATGCTCGATTACGGCGACACGCGGGTCTGGCATCGGAAAGAGGCGTACGACAAATCTTATCCCGACTGGGGATGGCATCCGGAGGGACGCTGGGGCTGGTTTAACGTCGAGCAGGTTGGAAGTCATGCCGCGGCACTTTTACAGTTTGCAAGGACAGGAAACTACCGATGCTTCGCATTCGGCGATGCTTCGGCGCGCCACATCATGGACGTGGACACCATTCATTACGATACCATTGCCAACGACCGCCGGCTCAAGGGTTATATCATCGGTGACCACAGCAAAGTCGGCTCCATCCACCGTCACAACGCCAATCACTGGGGCGGGCGGAGCGACGAGGCCTCGCATACGCATGTTCTGGGTTTTCTCCTTTATTATTACCTGACCGGCGATGAGAGGGCGCTGGACGTTGCTAAGGAGAGCGGAAGTTTCCTTCTCACAGGCCCCATCACCTATACGCGCCATCCTGACATTGCCCCCCAGCGCGCCGTCGCCAACACCCTGTGGGGCTGCACGCTTTTGTACGAAGCGACCGGCGATAAGCGATATAAGGAAGCGGCGGACAAATGGGCTGAACTTTTTGTCAAAGGCCAGGAAGAGAGTGGCGTATGGCAGGCCAATTATAATCCGCGCTCAGGCCAATGGTTCGACGGGCCGGAACGCCGTTGGGTCGCTTTTCATACCCTGCCGGCTCTCATTACCTATCACCGTCTGACGGGAAATCCTCAGGTCAAGGAAGCGATTATCCGGGGGACCGATTTTCTGATTCACAATGAACAGTATGTTCCTTTCTTCGATGCCCTTGCCTACTCTTATGAGCTGACCGCCGCGCCCAAATATCTGGAAGAAGCGCGCCGCCGGCTCGACCAGCAGATGAAAGCGCAGAACCGGAGCGAAGATCCTCTGAGACGGGGCATGGTGTTTGAGAAGTTGAATTACGAACGCGTTCCGCCGCTTCTTTACACAGTACCTTATTTCATCGGGACCCGGAATCCGGCGCTTCTTGCATCCGTGCGTCCGCCGGAAGCGCCGAGCGCTCCAAGCGCTGTGGGCAACTATGATGTCCGGCAGGCATCGCCCTTCCAGAGGGTTTTGAGAGGGGCAACGCCAAGTGAATTCCAGACCGCCGGGACGGTGCATCTCTCGCTTGCGGCCAACGAATCAGAATCGGCGCAGCTTATCCTCTTCAGCGGCGAGGAGGATCTCGAGAACTTTACGGTTCGCCCCAAGGACCTTGTCCACGATAAAACAGGTGCGCGGATTCCGCAGGAGAACGTTTCCGTTTACGTTGTCGGCTATGTTTCGATGAAGCAGTCTGACTCCATGCCGGATCTCGTTGGCCTTGTCCCGGATCCCCTACTAGAAAAGGAAGCATTTACGGTGAAGCGCGGCGTGCCGCAGCCGGTGTGGGTAACTGTTCATGCGCCGTCGGGAACGGAACCCGGCCTTTATCGCGGCTCCGTGGTGCTCAAGGGCCAAAACGGGCCCGAAAAAGAAGTGACGCTGGAACTTCGGGTCTGGGATTTCGAGCTTCCGAAAACACCCCGCCTCAAGACCGCCTTCGATTTGTATCAGGGCCGCCTGTTCAAAGGATACCAGGATTACTTTCCGGACTGGTGGCAGAGCTGGAAAGACAAATCCGGAGAACTCGAAAATCTGTTTTACGAACGGATGCTGAGTTACCGGATTTCTCCGATTCTGAATATCGACCCGTCCAATGTGAAGGATGTGGAGCAGGTCAGGCGGCTTCTGGAGCGCGGGATGACCTCTTTTGGCGTCGGAAAATACAGCGGGAGCGGCGGGAACAATTGGCCGAACGATACTGCCTCCTATATCCCGCTTTACCGGAACTACGGTGCACTGCTCAGGGACTTTGGTCTTCTGCCGTACTCCTACCTCTATACCTATGATGAGCCGGAGCCGGGGGATGAAAAGGTGGCGCAAATCTGTAAAGCGGTGCATGAAGCGGACCCGGAACTCAGGAACCTCGTCGCCTTTCATACATCGCCGGTGTACCAGACCCACGCCGACTGGCTCAAGGATATCGACATTGTCTGCGTGCGAAACGTTGTTTTTGACCCGAGCCAGGCAGAGGCGTATCGGAGGGCGGGCAAGGAACTTTGGATTTATGTATCAGGTCCCTCCTGGCCCTATCCGACCTTTGTGATAGATTATCCGACAATGGCGTACCGGATTCTTCCCTGGATGTGCTGGAAATATAAAGTCACGGGGCTTCTTTACTGGTGCGTCAATTTCTGGACGAAGAACCCCTATACGGACACCGCAAACACGAAATGGGGCCAGAACGGAAACGGAGCTCTCTTTTATCCGGGGCCGGACGGGCCGGTGGGGTCCATCCGGCTTGAGATTCTCCGGGACGGGATCGAGGATTACGATATGCTGGCGCTGTTGGCGGAGCGGATCGCTGAGGCCAAGGGAAAAGGAATGATTGCTTCGGGCACCCTCCAGAAAGCAGAACAAGTTCTCTCGGAAGCCGAGAATCTCGCAGCCTCGATGCGGCAGTATCCGAAGGAGCCGGGCCCTTTACTCGAGCTGCGTGAGAAAATCGCGGAGAGCATCGAAGCGCTTAGTAGCACGAGAACGAGAGAATGAGAGAATGGGCATGACAAGTGACACGCATTCTCGCACACACGCATTTTCGCATTTTCTTCCTATTTTGACTTACCACGGACTTGTCCAGGACGGCGTCCGACCGGACGGACACTACACGCTTAGCGTATCGCAGTTGGAATCGCATTTGGAGCATCTGGCTCGGCGCCACTTCCGCGTCGTTTCTTTGGAAGAAGTGATAAAGTGGCTTTCTGGAGAAATGCTTCCGGAAAAATCGGTTTCCCTCACATTTGACGACGGATTGGAGAGCGATTATTCTTTGACACTTCCGATACTGAAACGTCACGGTTTTTCTGCAACTTTCTTCGTGAATCCAGCCCAATTGGGCAAAGAGGGTTATCTCACGGCGGAGACCCTTCGTGAGTTGAATCGCGAAGGGATGGCCATCGGTTCCCACGGAAGCGGGCATGTTTTTCTGACGCGCCTGAGTACTTCCGAGCTTGAGAAAGAGGTCGCCGGTTCCAAAGCAGAGCTCGAGTCGCTTCTCCAGAGGGAAGTCTCCTTTTTTTCCGTCCCCCGCGGGCGGTACAATCGCCGCACTCTCGAAGCGATCAGGCAATCGGGCTATCGGGCGGCCTGCACCTCGGACATCGGAATGAATTCCAGGCGGACCGATCCGTTTTGCCTGAGACGTTGGGCGATGAAAGGGCACTATTCGATTTCTGATTTTATTTCCGTGGTGGAGGGGCATCCCAGGGGCCGTTTGGTGTTTGAACATTCCTTCAAACAGGCCGCCTATCGGTTGTTGGGACATACCTTTTATGAGGTATTGCGGGACAAATTCGTCGTTCGCAGAACAGAATGTAGACTGTTGAATGATTGCTACAAGCCGAAGGGGTGACGCGACTTAGGGCTCCCAAATTCGCCAGTCCTTCGACAAGCTCAGGATCCCTCGAAGGATCCCGAGCGAAGTCGAGGGACAGCGAAGCGATGCTGAATTTGGGAAAAAGTCGCGGCAGTGGTTCGACGGGCTCACCATCCTTCGCAACCATCCTGAGCTTGTCGAAGGAGACCCCGAGGCTGGGAAGACGATATTATCCAACAGTCTCGAATACGGTATACGGAATACGAAAACATGAGCCTTATATTTTGGATTTCAGCCGCTTTCCTTTTCTATGTGTATCTCGGGTATCCCTTTCTTTTGTGGATTCTTCCGAAGAAACCATCTCATTCGGACCGGGAGAACGATTTTCCGGTTGTTTCCGTCGTGGTCTCGGCCTTCAACGAGGAGGCGGTGATTGCAAAAAAGATGGAGAATCTTCTTTCGCTGGACTACCCGAAAGACAAAATAGAAATCCTTGTCGGCTCGGACGGCTCCACGGATGAAACGGAGAAAATTGTTGCTTCCTACGCCGGCAAAGGTGTACGGCTCCTCGTCTCGGCGGAAAGGAAAGGGAAAGCCCGCATGCTGAATCAATTGGCAGAACAGGCCAAGGGAGAAATCCTTGTTTTCACCGATGCCCGCCAGAGAATCGATTCAGGCGCCGTTCGGGAACTTGTGAAGCGCTTCGCCGACCCGAAAGTCGGGTGTGCGAGCGGAGAACTCTTTTTGGAAAATACGGACGGCCCGGTCGGAAAAGGAATGGGACTCTATTGGGACTATGAGAAATTCATTCGGCAGAAGGAAAGCGATTTGGATTCGGTGATCGGCGCCACGGGGGCCCTCTATGCGCTGCGCCGGTCCCTCTACCGTCCGATGCCGGATGAGACACTCCTCGACGATGTGTATCTGCCGATGAAAGCGGTTGCGCAGGGCTACCGGACCGTCTTTGAGGAAAAAGCGAGGGTCTTTGACGACGCCTCCGAAACGCCCCGTCAGGAATACGAACGCAAGGTCAGAACGCTGGCGGGGAATTATCAGATTTTTTCTCAGCTTTCGGAGGCCTTGAATCCGTTCCGCTCCCGCGTCGCCTTCCAGTTCATTTCGCATAAGCTCCTCCGCGTCGCAGCGCCCCTTTTCCTGATTCTCCTTTTCGCCGCCAGTCTTGTACTCGTGGAATACCCCCTTTACCGCACGGCGTTCATCGCGCAGTGTCTTTTTTACGGATTGGCGTTCGTCGGCGCCGCAGCGCCCCGATGGAAAAATCGTCTTTTTTCGGTGCCGTACACGTTTTGTCTTTTGAATGTATGTGCCGTCACGGGGCTCTATCGGTATGTTACGGGGCGACAAACAGTGACATGGAAGGTAATGACAAATGACAAAATTCAAATG
>JBDRBD010000134.1:0-2989 GCA_043823025.1 Candidatus Omnitrophota bacterium
TGCCCAATACAGGGGCTTGTTACAGAAGTGGGAGACCTACGCGCCACCTGCCTATGTCCGGTCGATAGAGAGCACCCCCGCCGTCGCGGCCTTGAACCCGGCAGACCAGGCCTTCCTGGAGGAAAAGAAAAGGATTGCCTCGGCCGCCGCCGAATGGAGGGAAGCGCTTGCGAGCCCTGATCCTGAGAAGGTGTTTTATTACCCGGAGGCCCGACTTTTTCAATCCTTGCAATCGGCCGCATCAAATGCGGGCGAGGCGACCCGGGTTGTCGCGGATCAGTTCTCTCTGAAAACCATGGAAGCTTTGGTGTTTCTGAGGAATCCGGGGATACGGGCGGCGGAAAAATTCTTTCTGGCGTCCATTGAAGACTTCAGCCAGGTGTCTGCCCTGGACGAGATTCTGAGACGGTACGCAGCCTTCACCAAAGGCCTCATGACGGAAGTCGGCCCGATGAAGGGCAAAGACCCCATAGGCATGGCGTTTCCCTATCCTGGCGTACTTGCCTTGAAAGGACAAATCGCGCATCAGGAGGTTCGCGCCGCCTGGGAAATGCTGGAAATGTCCCGGCGCGATACGGTTACATCGGCCCGGATTTCCTTTTGGAAACTGCTTTACAACCTCAAAGCGCAAAAAATCGCGTCTGAAACACTGGCTTTGCTCGAATATCTTGAGAAGGTGGCCACAAAGCGTTACGAGGCTGGGAAAACAAGCTTTCAAGACGTGATCAAGGTTCGTATCGAACGGGACGTCCTGGGAGAGAACGTAAAAACGCTGGAAGAAATACAGCGGAATATAGAGGCGAAGCTCCTCGAGCTCCTATCCCTTCCTCCGGACACCAGACTGGGTACTCCAGGGTATATCGAAACCCCGCTGGAAATACCGGTCCTGGATTCTCTTTATGGATCGGCCCTTGTGCGGAGGCAGGAACTACAGCGCAAGCGGGCGGTGATCGGCAAGATGGAACGCATGGTGGAGATGATCGAGACCATGGTAATCCCCCCGTTTACACTCAACTTATCCCTCTACGACGATGAGGCGGTTAACAAAGTTGGTTTCACCGCTACAAAAGAGACATTTCCAGTCAAAACAAAGGCGTACACAGGGGCCGGATTGCCGAAGATGCCGTGGTATGGTTCCAATGATGCCTATCTCCTAAAAACGAAGCAGAAGCTGCAAGCCTTGAAGGAGGATCTGAAGGAAAACGAAGCCGTCGCCCTGACAATGGTCCGAGAGGCCTGGTTTGACCTGGACCTTGCGAGACGGGAAGAACTTCTTTACCGCGACCGTGTGGTACAGCAGACGCAGGCGGCCCTTGACGTATCTCTGCGGGGGTATGAGTCCGGCAACGTCACCTTCGCCGATATCATATCCTCTTACAAGATTTGGCTTCAGGCGCGGCTGAACCTTTACAAGGAGCGGAGCCATCTGGAAAGCGCCTGGGCCGAACTGGAGAGGACGGTTGGGGTAACGCTCAGATAGGCTGCCCCTTTTCCGGCAAGCTTCGAAAGCACTCGAGAACTTCCAGGGAGAAAAGAACAATGAATACGAAGGGGGCTACGGGAAAGACACGCGAGCTTTTTGCGGTGGTGGTGTCAACGATAGTGCTCACCCTTGTGGTCGCGGGTACCGGGGCCTACCTGCTCGGGTTTCTGGGCCCGCGGGAAGACAGACGGACCATCGGTAAAGCGGCCCCCGCCGAGGCGCCCGTCGCGCACGATATGGGGAGCGGAGGCTCCAAGAACAGAAAAGTCCTGTATTGGCGCGCCCCCATGAATCCGAATGAAATATACGACAAACCCGGAAAAAGCGCCATGGGGATGGATCTCGTCCCCGTTTATGAGGATGATGTCGGGGCGGGAACCGACATAAGGATCGATCCTGTCATTCAACAGAATATGGGTATCAGAACCGATGTGGTGAAAAAAGGCCCCCTGGTTCATGCCATAAGGACGTACGGGCACGTTACGCCCGATGAGACGCGCACCGTGCAGGTAAGCCTGAAGACGAGCGGGTGGATCGAAAAACTCTACGCAGATTTCGAAGGCAAATATGTCGAAAAAGGAGAGGCGCTTTTCGAAATATATTCACCGGACCTCATTGCGGCCCAGGAGGAATATCTTATCGCGTATAGAGGCCTAAACCGAAACGCAGGGTACGGCCGAAAAGATCTGCTTGCCCCGGCCCTTAGAAGGCTCCGCTATTTCGACGTCCCCGAAAGCGAAATCCGTGACATCGAGAAATCCGGCAGCGTGAAAAAATCTCTGAAGATCCTTTCCCCATTCAACGGGTTCGTCATCCAAAAAAGCGTGGAGGAAGGTATTTTTGTTAAGGCGGGCACCACTGTTTTGAGGATTGCGGATCTGTCCGAGGTGTGGGTGGAAGCCCACATCTACGAGTATGAACTCCCCTGGATACAAAAAGGACAACAGGCGGAAATGACCCTTTCATATCTTCCGGGCAAGGTGTTTCCAGGAAAGGTGTCCTACGTTTACCCTTACCTCCAGCCCAAAACCAGAGACGTGGTGATCCGATTGGATTTTGAAAATCCCGACATGGAATTGAAGCCCGACATGTATTGTGACGTGCTGCTAAAGACCGGTCCCGCCAAAGAGGGATTGATCCTTCCTTCAGAGGCTGTGATCCGGTCGGGGGAGCGAAATCTTGTCTTCGTGGCAAGGGGACAGGGCAAATTCACCCCGAAGGATGTCATTCTGGGCCCGTCTCTCGACGGCGGAAAAGTTCAGGTGCTGGTGGGGCTTGCCGAGGGCGAGTCCGTGGTCACTTCGGGCCAGTTCATGTTGGATTCTGAGTCAAAGCTCAAAGAAGCCGTCAGGAAGATGATGGATGCCAAAAGGATAGAAAAGCAGCAAGAAGAAGAATTTTTTGAGGAATTGGAGAAGTGAGAAAAGGCGTAGAAGGCGGATACCATGATTCGAAAAATCATCGAATGGTCCATCAACAACAAGTTCATCGTGCTCCTGGCAACCC
>JBDRBD010000135.1:0-2478 GCA_043823025.1 Candidatus Omnitrophota bacterium
GACACGCTAGTTCGAGGGGCTAGTGGCCGAAAGGCTGTGAGGGTTCAAATCCCTCTCCCGGCATTCTACTTCGCCCAAGTACTTACGTCTTGGGCTACGTAGCAATTGAGAGAAGGTGCTACGAAGCTGAGCGCGCAAGCTGCTCAGCGGAGTAGACCCTCTCCCGGCACCATCCTTTTAAATCTGAGTCGCATGTGAGAGCCACGACGCGCGTACCCACCCCCAGCTATCTTGGATTGTTTCTGATCTGTGGTAGCCTCCTCACCTTCGAGTTGTTGCTCACCCGCCTTTTTTCCGTCGCCCTCTGGTACCATTTTGGTTACTTTGCCATTTCCATCGCCCTTTTTGGACGGGGTACGGGCGGCATCTTTGTCCAGCTGTTCCCAGATCACTTTCCGGGAAAACCCGAAGAGCTTCCTTTTTTCCTCGGGCTTTGCTCCCTGGCCTCAGGGGTTACAATGTTTGTCCCCGCTTTCATTCTGTTGCGGGTCCGCTTTCCGGTTGAGCTCTTTCTTGAATTGTCCACGAAGACATACATTTTTCTCACCGCCCTTTTTCTTATTGCAGCCATCCCCTTCTTTTTCGGAGGATTGATCACGACGCTTCTTTTTAGGACTTTCTCCGGCTCCATCAGCAAGCTCTATTTTATGGATCTGTTGGGCGCAAGCGCCGGGTGCCTTGCGACTTATCTATGCCTCGGGTCATTCGGGGCGCCCACAGCCCTTCTTCTGAACAGTGCCGTGGCGTGTGCGGGGGGTGTATCTTTTTTGGCGGCAGCAGGCAGCCGTCGTACGAGATTCTTTCTGCCGGCTGCAATCCTGATCACGGCAAGCTGTTTGGTCCTTGCCGGCTACGGCGCAAAAAGCGGTGTTTTTGACCTGCGATTCGCAAAAGGATATGACCGGAGTAAAGACGAGTTTGTCCGGTGGAACGCAATCTCACGCGTCAGCGTTTTTGACTGCGAAACAAAGTCGCCCGCCGAGAAAATCGCGCGGTTCGTCTGGGGCGTCAGCCCGCATTACAAGGGAGATTTCCCCGAAATGAAATGTCTGGACATTGACGCCCAGGCCGGAACGTTTCTCATTCGTTTCCAAAATGACTGGCGCTCCGTCGCCTATACCACCCAGGATCCCCCCAGCATTGTGCACTACCTGAAAGATCGCCCCGAGACGCTGATTATCGGTGCGGGCGGTGGAAAGGATGTCCTCGCGGCGTTGTCTTTAGGCGCCGAACACGTGACGGCCGTAGAGCTCAACCCGATCATTGTTCACGACGTCATGCTGAAGCGCTACAAAGACTACACGGGGGCGTTGTACCAGCATCCAAAAGTCACCGCTGTGGCGGCGGAAGGCAGGAGCTACCTGACAAGAAGTAAAAAGGCCTATGACATCATCCAGCTTGCGTTTGTCGATACCTCTGCCGCAACCGCAGGAGGTGCGTATGTGCTGGCCGAAAACACTCTCTATACGGTCGAGGCGTTCACCGAGTATCTCACTCATCTCAAAGAAGGAGGGATTTTCTCTGTTTCGTGGGTAGATGTTCCGGGCCTTTACGGCGGAACGCGGTTAGTCTCTTTGGGGATTGCAGCCCTTGAGAAATTGGGAATCCATGAAATTCCGTCTCATCTGATCGTGTTCACCCATCTGAGCCAGCCTCAATGGGCGATCCGCACGGTTCTTTTGAAACGGACTCCGTTTACCGATGAGGAGGAGCGCCACGTTGCATCCTTGTGCCAAAAACTCGGTTTTAAGATCACCTATTCCCCCCATCACCCTACGGGCGCCTTCATTTCAAAGCTGATTCTCCATCAGAGCCGGGCAGGGTTGTATCGGTCGCTCACTCTGGATATTTCTCCGGTTACAGATGACCGCCCTTTCTTCTTTTATCAGGATCGAATTGGCTACTTTTTCCGTTTTCTGGGAAAAAAGCGTCTTCCTGGGCTGACTTATGGAGTTGGCCTTCAGCTTTTGACAAGAACGCTTCTGGTGGCATCGGTTCTGGTTATTCTTTTTTTCATGGGCCCCCTTCTCCTTTCACTGCGGCACCGCACAAAACTTGAAATGCGAGTGACGACCGCTTCTATTCCATATCTCCTCTATTTTTCATGTCTCGGCATGGGGTTCATGTTTCTGGAGATAGGGCTGCTGCAAAATTCCTCCTTTTCCTCGGGCATCCTTTTTACACGCTGACGACGACGCTTCTTTCCATCTTGTTTTTTGCAGGCCTTGGGAGTTTGTCGACACAGCGCCTTAAGGCACATCCTCCCCGCCTTTACCTCCGACGGGTCATCCTGTTATTATGCGCTCTGGTCGCTACGGACCTGTGGGTCCTTTTTCCAAACTTAGGACGGTTAATAGGGTACCCCGTTCCAGCAAGGGTCATCGTGACCATGTTCATGCTGATGCCCCTGGGTTTTTTGATGGGCATGCCCTTTCCGTTGGGCATTCAGGCACTCCGGCTGCGGAAGGAGGCGATGAT
>JBDRBD010000136.1:0-4343 GCA_043823025.1 Candidatus Omnitrophota bacterium
ACCATCCGTTCACCAACCTTCATCCGGAGGACATCCCCTTGCTTTCCGACGACCGCTCAGAGTCACTTTTGAAGATACGGTCCTGCTCCTACGATATGGTCTTGAACGGCATTGAGCTGGGGAGCGGCAGTATCCGGATTCATGACCGGGGCATTCAGGAAAAAGTATTCAAGGTGCTGCGCCTGTCGCCTCAGGAGCAGAGGGAGCGTTTCGGTTTTCTGCTCGATGCCTTTACCTACGGCGCTCCGCCGCACGGCGGGATTGCGTTCGGATTGGATCGCTTGATGGCCATGTTGGTGGACTTGCGGGACGGGAGATTCTCTGACACAGAGGAAGCCACGAGCATCCGCGAAGTCATCGCATTTCCAAAGACGCAAAAGGGAACTTGTCCGTTGACCGTAGCCCCTTCGGATGTCCCTCCTGATAAATTGAAGGAGCTTGGGATCGAGATTTCCAAAAAGTAACATGGGGAGCCGTTTTCGGCGCCGCATGAGAGCGAAGAAAGGAGAGCTTTGCGATGAGGTATGACAACAAAAAGTTTGGAGTTAAGATGCTGTTGGGTCTTACAGCGCTTCTTCTTTTGAGCGGATGTTTCAAGCGGGTGGAAGTCGTCACGCGGGAGCGCTTGGACCGAGACCTCGCTACGGGAAACCGCGGCACGATTCATGGAACAGTTCCGACAACACCCTCCGAAACGCCTCCGACGCGGGAGTATGTGGAATGGAACATCGAAGTCCCCACTTATGAGGTCCACGTGCCGCTTCCCCAATGGCGTCGGGAGTGGCATGACAAGGAACTTTGGGGGAACCAGGGATATGTGGTCGGAGGCCCTTCCGGAAAACGGGGGGCTAAAGCACCCTCCTCCCTCGAGCCGCCAGCAGAGGCACCCATCGCCCGTACTCCGGAAAAAGCTCTTTATCGGAGACAAGAAATTCCTCAAGCCGCTGTGCCTGTTTATACGACGTATACGGTGAAGCAGGGGGATACGCTTGGAAAAATTTCTACGACGGTGTACGGGACTTCCAAAAACTGGAAGCAAATTTTCGAGGCAAACCGGCAGATTTTGAGCGATCCGAACAAGCTCCGTCCGGGCCAGGTCCTTCAAGTCCCCCAGGACCTTCCAAAGAGACAGCCGTCGACGGAAAACATCAAGTAGGACCTTCATGTCAGAGAAACGGTTTGAGCTCCGGGACAACGAAGAGGCCAAGATTCTCTTCGGCCGGCACGACGATCATCTGAAGCTGATCGAGAAGGAATTCGGGGTCGAGCTGTATTCCCGGGGCCAGGACCTGGTTCTGACCGGCGACGAGGAACGGGTCGAGAAGGTCGGAAAGCTCATCGAGACGCTGATCGGCGTGGTTCGGAAAGGAGGCGTGTTGAGGATACACGAGGTGATTTATGCCATCCGAACCCTCAAGGAGAACCGCCTCCATGAACTTCCGGGAATTTATTTGGACAGGATCGAAGTTCCCTCAAAGCATCAGTATGTAACACCCCGGACAGCCGGCCAGAAACGCTACATCGATGCCATCCGCAACTTTGATATCGTGTTCGGGATCGGCCCCGCCGGGACAGGGAAGACGTATCTCGCCATGGCGATGGCAGTCCAAGCGCTCCATCGCCATGAAGTCAGTCGGATTATTCTCACCCGGCCCGCGGTGGAGGCGGGAGAGCGGCTCGGATATCTGCCGGGAGACATAAAGGAGAAAGTGACTCCTTATCTTCGGCCCCTGTATGATGCCTTGTACGACATGATGGAGGCGGAACGGATTGAACGGTGTCTTGAACGGGGGATTATCGAAGTCGCACCCCTGGCCTATATGCGCGGAAGAACGCTGAATGATTCTTTCATCATTCTGGATGAGGCCCAGAATTCCACGCAGGAACAGATGAAGATGTTCCTCACGCGGTTGGGATTCGACTCTAAAACCGTCATCACGGGGGATGTGACGCAGGTGGATCTTCCCGGAGACAAACTGTCGGGACTGGTGCATGTCCAGAGCCTTTTGAAGCACATCGAGGGCCTTGCTTTTGTTCATTTTACGGGGCAGGACGTTGTGCGCCATGAATTGGTCCAGCAGATCATTGAAGCGTATGAAAAGTCCGGAGCGCATCGCGGTCCGTAACGATCAACGGCATGTGGCCATCCGTTCCGGGAACGTCAGGCGTCTTGCGGAAAGGGCCCTGGCCTCTTTTCGGCTCGAAGGCGACATTCATCTGAATATCCTTTTTGTCGACGATCTCAAAATGTCGGCGCTTCACGAACGATATATGGGCAGGAGAGGGCCGACCGACGTTCTGGCTTTCGGGATGCAGGAAGGAAGGCGGCTCCGCGGGGACGTTTCTCTTTTGGGGGACATTGTCATTTCGGCCGAAACAGCCCTCCGCCAGGCGAAGCGCTTTCATTCAAACGTCCGGCGGGAACTGGCTCTTTATGTTATCCATGGTATTTTGCATTTGCTGGGGTATGACGATCGGAACAGGGCCGACCGGCTGAAAATGCGCCGTCAGGAAAAGGAGCTTTTAGCCCTTTGCAAAAACGAGGTTTAACAGAAAGTCTGAATAATGCCATCGAGGGCATTGCGTACGCGCTGAAGACTCAGCGGAATTTCCGCACCCATCTCTTGACAGGAATCGGCATTCTTTTGCTTTCTCTTCTCGCGGGAGTCAACCGCATAGAATTCCTCATTCTCCTTATGACAATCACTTTTGTCATCATCGCGGAAATGCTCAATACGACGGTTGAATTGGTGATTGATCTCACCAAAGGCCACTTTCACCCGATTGCCCGCCATGCAAAGGACGTTGCAGCCGGGGGCGTTTTGATTGCGGCCTTGAGCGCATTTTGTGTGGGCTGCCTTATCTTCGCAGAGCGCTTCAAGCGCTTTTTGGAAGGGACGCTCCAGCCCGTTCGGTTGCTTCCCTGGCACGTGAGCTTCATGGCGCTGACCTTTGTCCTCATCGTCGTGATTGCCCTCAAATTCGTTTTCCGAAGCGGAACGCCGCTTCGGGGAGGGATGCCGAGCGGACATGCGGCGTTTGCATTTTCGATCTGGACCTTGGTGACGCTTTTGCAATCGAATCTCTTAGTAACCGCTTTGGTTTTTGTTTTGGCGTTTCTGGTTTCTCTGCATCGGGTGCGGGCAGGGTATCATACGATTTGGGAATCCGTCTCCGGCGCCGCGGTCGGATGCTTTTCCACGCTCCTCGTCGTGAAGTTGTTGGGAGTATGATCCAGACAACAAACGCGCTCATTTTGCGGTCGTCTCTCTTCCGAGAAACGAGTCAGATCCTCACCTTTCTGACGCAGGATTTCGGAAAGATTCATACCCTGGCCAAAGGGGCCAGAAGAGGAGCGCACCGTTTCGGGTCAACCTTCGAGCTGTTTACCTGCAATCGGATTGTTTTCTATGAGCGGCGGCACTCTGAACTGCAGCTTTTGTCCCAGTGTGACCTGGTTGATTCTTTTCCGGCCATCCGGGCGGATCTGAAGAAAACGGCCTATGCGGTTTATTTTTCGGAACTGGTGGACCGCGCCACGGCAGCGGGCGACCGAAGCGGGCCCACGTATACGCTCTTTCTCGAGGCGCTTCGGGAAGCGTCGCAGCGGGCGACCCTTGAAGAAACCGCCCGCATTTTTGAGGCGAAATTTCTTTCGTGTTCGGGTTGGATGCCGGAATTTTCCCAGTGCTTGCGGTGCCGCGGGGCGTTGACGCTGCGGTGTGCGCTCAGTCTTCGGAAGGGAGGCACCTTCTGCGAGCGCTGTTCCAAGGGGGAAGAAGGGCTTCTGGGCTTGTCTCGGGGGACCCTCGTTTCGATACGGCATCTTGTGGAGGTTCCCTGGGAATTGGCGTACCGGATGCGGATGTCGCGCCAAGGCCGCGAAGAGCTGAAAGAAACGCTCAAGCGGTTTATTGACTATCACATCGACGAGAAAATCATGTCGAGGGATTTTTTGAAGGAGCTCGAGAAACTTTGAAGTCCAAGAAAACGATGAATTTTCAGGATCTTGTCGCCTCGCTGAACGCCTTTTGGAAAAAACAGGGGTGCATTCTCCTCCAACCTCTGGATATCGAGATGGGTGCCGGAACTTTCCATCCCGCGACATTCTTCAAAGTCCTGGGGAAGGCCCCCTGGCGGACCGCCTACGTCCAGCCGTGCCGCAGGCCCACGGACGGCCGCTACGGCAAAAACCCCCTGAGAACGCAGCATTATTTTCAATATCAGGTCATTCTCAAGCCGGCGCCTCCGGACGTCCAGCAGCTTTATCTGGAAAGCCTCCGAGAAGTCGGCGTTCCGCTGCACTCGCACGATGTCCGGTTCGTGGAGGATGACTGGGAATC
>JBDRBD010000137.1:0-7872 GCA_043823025.1 Candidatus Omnitrophota bacterium
CTAAAGTTTCTTTTTCTTTTCCCCACCATAAACGAAGTCTTCTCTTGTCCTGGGGGTTAAGGTCGAGAGCCTTGAGGAGACGATTTCCCCCGTCCTGGGCCGCCTCGGGTTCGGGGAATTCTGTCTCGCGAAGAGAGTTGATAAGATCTTCCCTTGTCCCCCCGTCCGAAGCAGCACTTTGAGCGCGGAGAAGCATGGAAAAAGGAATAGCATCTTGCTGGGCCCAGACGAACTCTTGCCCGAGGGCCGTGAAAAGGAAACTTTCAATCAGGATAAAAGAAAGGAGTTTCCGAACCACGGGGCTACACCCCGCTTTCGAGGAGGACTTTGTGTGGGAGAGAAGGCGTCACAGGCCCGACGCCCGGAAATTGCATATCAAGAAGAGGCGGAATCTGGCGGCGGCCCCCGTCCCGGGCGCGGTGTTTGTCCCCACCGGTCAAAAGCCGGGAGAGTTCACGCCGGACTTTTTCGATAACTTCCTTCCTTACGCCTGAATGTCCTCCCGCCTTCACAAGGAGCAGGGAACCCAGGAGTTCGATTTTCTCTCCTTCGGAATGCTCCCGGATCTCGCTGATTTCTGCCTGTACACCCTCCCAGACTTTTGCTTCTGCATTGTGCCGCGTCATTGCATCCACAAAAACATCGATATCCTCCGGATTGCCCATCGCAAGGAAAGCGCCGATAATTCTCCCCAAAAGGTAAGGGTTATCCGTGATGCTCAAACATTCCCGAAGCTGTGCAAAAGCCCAAGGGTCCATGCGCATGGCCGCCTGCTTGAGGTAGTGTCTTGCGGTCATCCGGACCTCGAAACTCTCACCTGAATTCCGGAGGGCCTCTCCGAGGAATGCGAAAGAATCCGGACCTCCGCGGCCTGCAAGCGTCTTGATTTCTTCTATCTTGTAGGTATCCTCGTCCCCACCGAGCCGGTCCAGGAGATCGTAGAGCACATCAATCTCCGCAGCTCGTTCACCAGAATACTCTTTCCTCTGAAGGTGTTTTCTTTCCTGAAGGGCACCCCAGGCAAGAGAAATAATCCTGTCTTTTCTTTCCGAATCTTCTACAAGCCACCTGATGTCCCTTTCGATAACGTTCCATATGGCCTGAGTGTTCAGACGGATATTCCGGGCCATCGTTTCCGTAAAAACGCGCATCCCTTCTTCGGTATTCCATGTGAGAAACGCCCCGATGATCCTCCTGTACAAATGGACGTCGCTCGAATGGAGAGAATTTTCAAACTGATGCAGGGCTCCCTGGAGCTGTGAAACCACCTGGGGGCGCCGGACCATTTTCCTGACCAGCGCGACAAGCGCCTTCGTTCTGACTTGAAGTCTTTGTCCCTCATCTTGAAGCTTGGAGCTTCCCAGCTGGGTATCGCGCAGGATTTTTGCAAGCCCCCCAATGTCGTCGTTAAGTTCCATCATCTCAACGGTACGGATCCATCTGTCCAGAATGCCAGTCCGCTTTCTATGCTGGGCCAGGAGTTTTTCTGGAGAATCACCCTTCCGAGCGCCGTCCTGGGCCGCCTCTGCCTTTTCTTCGGTATTGGGAAGTGCGCCAAGCCATGTCTTCAATACCCCAATCTCCCGGGTGGTTGTTTCGAGGCGTTCCCCGAGGGCCACGACGACAGGGAGCGTTTCAATCGGATCATGCACTTCGTCATAAACTTCAAAAATACCGATGCCCCTTGCTTGATCCTTTTTCTTTGATTCGAGGATATCGGCATTATATCTCTGCTCAAACTGCTGCAGCTGCTCAAGGAGCCGCACGAGGTACGAAGGACTCCACCCGCCGGCCTCGTTACTAAACTGCGACTCGAGGATCGCCCTGGCGTGCTTCCACTCCGGAGCAGCGTCTTCCACCATAAGCATCGCCTGAAGCGTCTCCCAGTCTTTTGCGGAACCTTTCAGCACCTCAAGCTGCTGCTTGAGACCCTTAAGGGCATAGAAAGCGATGTAAAAGTCGTAGACCTCAACCGCCCTCTGCCGGCTTTCTTCCGTGAGAATGTTTTTCCCGATGCCGGGATAATCTTCTTCTGTGTAAATGGCTTTCTTTCTCCCCGGCTTCCCGGAAGCGGGTTTCCCGTCGAGGAGGGCTCTGGCCCTGATCATCTCATCCACCACGCCGGGCGTGAAAATCCGTGTGTCAAAATCGGTCCCTTTCTCCCGGTTCAGTCTTTCGTGGTTGTATTCGGCCCGCGCCAGATAATAGGGAGTCATACTCAAAACACCGCCGGGAACAATCTCGTTGAGGCGCGGATTGTAAACGACGGAAGGTGTTGTCATCACCGAGAAAGGCAGTGTGATTTTTTGCGAGGGAACCGCAAGGTTTCCTCCGACGATAAGTCCTGTGGCCGCAGAAAACGGATAGAAAACGTCGGTGTTCGTTCCGAAGAATGCCAGTTTCGGATAGAAGGCCTCCTGGTCGGGACCTCGGGTATTGTGATTACTCCCCGTGTGTTGGCCGCCGATATTTCCCCGTCCTTCCGGCCAGAGGACCGCAATCAGAATGGAGGGGTGGTTTTTCCCGACAAAGGGCCCGATGAGGGAGGAGACCACGTGGCCGAAATGCATCGTCGAATGCGGACCGATGACCGAATGCTCCACTTTGACATCATCCGAAGCGCCGGAAAGCTCCAAAAGGACCGATTCCTCGACAGTGGCGCGCTCCCCGATATGGACTCCTTCTTTCACAACCGCCTTCTTGATAATCGCCCCTGAGTTAATAAGGGTCGGCCGCTCCGGGCTTCCCAAAAGGGTGGAATCACTTACCTCCAAAGCGCCCTGGATCCGAACATATCCGCCGATCTTGGCGTTCTGAATCAACGGCGTATTCTCAATCGTCGTCTCCGATCCTACGCTCCCAAAGTCCGACCGGACCGACGCGGTGTGGCGTCGCACTTTCTCTCGATAGGTCTCGAGGAGCGAGCGATTGTCTCTTTGCATCACTACGTCCGTCGCTTCTTGAAGCGTGAGACCGTCGTAACTCAAAAGATCCCGCTTCCCCGCTTTTTCAGGCCCGATGCGGATTTCGACACCGTTTCCGAAACTGCTTTCCCCCTCGGCCTTGAGTGTTGCATTGATAATCCGGGTATTGGTCCCGATGTGATAGCGCTTGACAACGGCCCTCTCAAAAAAGGAACCTTCCCCGACCATCGAGCGTTTTTCTGCTTCTCCTTCGACGGTTGAATCGGCAATCTTGACGCGCTCTCCGACGATGCAGTAAGTCACATGACTGCCCCGCTGCAGCCGGGACCCCTTCCCGATAATGGAATTGCCGATTTCGACTCCCGGCTGAATGATGACATCCTCTCCGATAACGGAATCCTTGATGTGGCCGCTCAGATGGCTCTTGGCGCTGATTTTGCTTTTCCCCGTGACTCGGGTTCCGACATCGATGATCCCGTCTCTGAATCCGCTCACATCCACGTCGGGGCCAATGTAGACTGTGCCGAGAAGGAGCGCCGCCCGCAGCGGCACACCTCCTTTGATTCTCACGTTTTGATTGTGCAACGTGCGCGCAAGATTCCAGAGACGTCTTGCTTCATGAAACTTTCTTGAGAATCGTCGGTAAGCGCCATCCTGGGCGGCGCGGAGAGTTGAAACTTTTCCCTCAAGCGCTCGGACGGCGTCAGGGTCGTTGGGCTGTTCCAGTTTATACTCTTCTTCTTCCGGAAGACGCACAAGCTCCCCCGAAAGCCCTGCCTCAATGGGGCCGGGAAGTCCGAATTCCACGTTGGGTTGTGTCCGGAAGGGCGGCAGTCCACGGAGCGCTTCTGCAAGATGCGCTGCATTTTTAAATCCATAAAATCCTGCGTTCACAAGACCGATCGCATCCAGCTCTTCGGCGCCGTGAATTTTGCCGCGGATTGCGCGGTCGCCCCGGTTGATTTCGCTCTGCTCGATAATGGCGACGATTTCCCCGTCTTCGGACTGGACCACGCGCCCATACCCTTTCGGGTCTTGCATCTCATATCCCACTACAATCGACTCGCGCTGGGTTTCCCGAAGGGCTTCTTCCATTTTCCGGACAAAGTCCGCATCCATCGCCGCGGCATCGCCGTTAATAATCAAGACCGGCCCGTCGTAGCCCCGAAGCGCTTCGAGCCCGTAGAGCACCGCATCCGCCGTTCCGTTCAAGGGCGGATTTTGTTCAATGTAAGTCAAACCGGGGGCTTCCTGTCCAAAGGCCTTGATGACTTCTTCTTTTCTGTGACCCACCACCACCACCGTCGGAATTCCTTCTTCTCGGAGTGCGAGGATCGGCCAGATGCCCATGGGTTTCCCTCGGAAAGGAAAGGTCTGTTTCAGATGCGGGCGCATCCTGGTCCCTTCGCCGCCAGCAAGGACGATAGCGGCCAGCCCCCGCTTCCTGACCGCCGCAAGGTCCATAGGATTTCTCAGGTCAAAGGCATTTTGGGCTGTTTTCGCATCGAACACTTCGCCCAGGGTGCGGCCTCCGCCGTCAGAAGCCATAGCACCGGCAAATGCGTGAAGTCTCGGAAGGAGTTCCACCGCGGTCCGCCGTTCAGCGACGACCAGGGCGGAGGTAATTGGTTTGGGTGCAACTCTGTCCGCATGGTGAAGGTCTCGAAGGATGTACCGGAGAAGTCTAAGGATTTCACCGACTTTCTCTTTCTCTTCTCGGTTCCATGCGTCGTTTTTGGGGTGCCGGGATAGCGCAAGAAGATTTTCTTGGACGGCCCCAGAAAGGGTTTCTTCATTCCATTTCAGGTAAGCCGCCAACCGGTCAGGTTTTTCAAGCGCTATGTTCCAGCTCCTCGCGACCGTCTCCAAAACCTCGAATTGACGGATTACCTCGTCGCTGTCGCGGTTATCAAATTGCTGCCAGTCCTTTGAGCCGAGAAATTGATGAAGGGTTTCTGCCTCGGAATAAATACTTTGCCAGAGTCTGGCTGAAATTTCCCGACGTCCGCCGTCGGAAGCGCTTGCATTGGATTCAATCTTAAGCGCGCTCAACCGGCTCCGTTCGCCGGATTTTGGATAAACCAAAAGTGCAGTCCCAAGCAAACGCTCCCCCTGCGTCATGCTTCCTTTGCGGGGTTTGGCGGTCAAGAAAGGCTCCGGGTCTTCAATGAGATACTGCTGGGTATCTGCGCTTCCCCCTAAGAGAATAGCGTCCTTCACACCGAGTTCCTTGAGCAGTGCTGCAACATCTTGAACAAACGGCTCATCCTGTTTCTCGGGATCCCCCCTCATGGAAAGGAGAACGATTTTCCCGTCGGCCCGGACGCCGATGGCGCTGAAAGCGGAAGTGACGGTCTTCGGATCCCAGGCGACTTCGTCTCCTTGTGCCGGACGATCTCCTGCGACATCCCTCTCTTGCATGAGCTGAGAAACATCTTCTCCACCCACCAATAGAGGCGGCCCTGAAAGCGCAAATTGAATGCCTTTTGTCAAAAGGGCGTTGTCCCGGATTGTCACCTTTTGGACTCTAGGTCTTCCGTCCAATACAAAAACAGAAAAGTTCCCGTTGAGAGGGGTATAGCGCTCCTCTGTCACACCTCTCGCTCCGTCGCCTTTCCGGATAAGCGCCCCATCGGCAATCATGAATCCGTTCTCGGCGTGGAGGTCGGCTTGAAGGCCGTTGATTGCGGCAATCGGTTTTTCCCCGGGCCGAACTTCCACCCATCGCCGGAGAGGAAGACCGGCTGTTTTCGGAGAGTGATAGTAATCGCGGGCCCTGGTGATTTCATCGTAACCCAAAACAAAATCCACCTCAGAAAGGTCCAGAATAAGTGCCCTCCCCTCGGCAAAACGGCCCTCGCGCGAAAAGAAGATATCGTGTTTTGCGGCAAAAGGCCTTTCGATTGCTTCGGAGATTTCGATTCCTTTCGTTCCACCGTCCCCTGCCGCAAGATCGTTCAGATTCGGAACAAAGTTTTCATGAGAAACTCCGGCTGAGCCCTGCGCAGCCATTCCCGGTGCGGTTAAATCCGCTTGAAGGGTTTTGGCATCGCCGTCTCTGGAGGATTTTGGCCGGAGGTGATGATAGGAAGGAATGATGCCGGAATCGGAAGGCGAGAATGCATACGCAATATCAGCACAAACGATCGTCCACACAAAAAGCTGCACAAAGATTAAACTGAGCGGACGAACCGATTTTTTCATCATTTTTAAACCAATCATGAACCGTTTAGAAAGCAGCTATAAAAATAGGAAAAGTCCCCTTCGGTCTTCCCCGATGAACTTTTTCCTAACCCTAAGCTGCTATTATATATACTATACATTAAATTCCTTCTTAATGGAAGTAGATTTTGCGTCGTTTTACTCTCATAACATAAAATAATAAAATAAGTTACAAATTCCTTAATTTTATAGCTGCCGTGCGGTGGTGCTGGCTTCAAGCGCCCTTTGCCTAAGCCCCTCCAGTGCCCCCATCTGTTCCGGACCGAACACAACACCCATCATCTCCTGCAAAAGGTCTTCCGGCGCTCCCAAATCCTTGAATGCATCAAGATCAATCTTCCCGAGATTCTCTGCCTTTAGGCCTTCGCCCAGAGAAATTTGCTCTTGGACAGATGCGCCGTCAAAGTAATGCCCAAGGAGCGTATAAAGCTTCATAACTTCTTCTGCGCTGATGGCGCCATCGCGAATGGCCCCTTTGGCCGCTTCAGGGAGCGTCACTTTGTCAGAAATTTTTCCGATGAGGTTTCGGGTCTTCGGATCAAGCAGTTTGATTTTTTCGATAAAGAGTGAACTATCCAGCCCTGTCTTAAGCGACAAAGCGCGTGCAATCAATTCCGACGGCAGGAGAGACGCCTCCTCGAAAGCAACGCGGGTTGCGCCGTCCTTTGCGGCGCTCGTCCCGATTTGTATCCCGGCGCCGATTCTCCATCCCCCGGAATCCTTTCCTGCCGAAGCTTGAAATGCGACGTTTTCTCCCAAAACGTGCGTCACGTGGAAACTCATCTGCGGTGCTCTTTCCTCCGCCAACGCCGCAGCAATATTCCACTGGCATCCGCGAAGGGCTCCCCGAAGCCGTAACCGGTAATCCCCCTTGAAATCGGAAGCGGCGCCAACGCTCATCCAGTCAAACGGCGAAACGTAAAGACCGGCACGTTTCCACACATCTCCTCCCATGACAGAGGTGCGAAGGATTCCCAACTGGTCCAATGCGCCGGTGACCGCTTCGGGATAGGCGGGGTCAAACCCTTCCCGGTTCGTAACCGCCTCCACATAATCCTCAAAAGAATTGTGGAATACAAGAATGCCCATTTCGCCGCCGAGCCGGAGAAAATCAGCCGGTGCAAGGTAAGCGACGCCCAGGTGACTCTGAAGGCGCCAGAATCCCGGGTCCCACAAGACAACCCCGCTATAACCCAGTTCCAAGATGTTTCGGTAGTTCCAGGCGACGTTATTGAGAAATTCATACCGGGTGGGAGGCGCGAGGCGAACCTTACCGCGATCCTTGAGCCCGATCAAGCGCTCATCAAAACCCGAAATCCGCTCCTCAGCCCGAATAGGCATCCCGTAGGCCTTGACGCGGGAGGTGACCCCGAACCCTGTCCCGTGCGGGAAGAATTCCCCCTGAATTCCATAATAAAAATCGGTTGGGTCAAGGAGCCGGCCGCGGTGAGCCATCTCAGCCCACAGGGTATGATACCTATCCCGCGCTTCACGAAGCGAGCGCCCCGACTCATTCAACTCCTGAAGCCTCTGCTGCAGATCAGCAACTTCCTCCGGGTCGGTCGCAGTTTGTAATCGACGTTGGGTATCGGCAATCTTACCTTTGATATTGTCCATCGATGCCTGCGCTTCATCGCGCTGGCGGATTAGCCCTTCCCGTTCGGTTTCCCCGGAGACATACACAAGATACGGACGGTCCCCGAGAAGGAATGAAAAGCGCATATCC
>JBDRBD010000138.1:0-19159 GCA_043823025.1 Candidatus Omnitrophota bacterium
ACACCTGCGGGAATCGGGGTTCCTGGGGCAAAGCCTAAGGTGTTTGCCAGGCGCATCGTAACCGGTTGATTAAAGGTGGTAACCTTTTGTTTTGAACCGGCGGTCTGGGCTTCCAAGTTTAAAGCGTAGGTAAAAAATGTCGTCCCAGGTAATTCATTAGGCAGGTCTTTTCCCTTTTGATATTTGGTCGAGTTGACCTCGGTGGGTTCGGTCACGGCACCCGGCGGAAAGATGAGTTCTATTTCTCCGGTGGAATTGGTGTGTGTGCCGCCTTCTGGGGGAATGGTCGTAGTGACTGGGTCTAAGGCAGTCAGATAAACAGAATCGACTGCGGCATGCTGCACCGCCACTACTTCAGTGGTTCTCTGGGCTGAGGTAAAGCCGCTTTTATGGATATTAACGGTAACGGTTAGTTTGCCTGATTCGGGAAAAAAGGTCTGAAAGGAAAACGAGAATTTACCGTCAGAACCGGAGTTAACGCTTCCGGGAAAATCCGCTGAGGTAATTTGCGCATCTTGGAGCGGCAGCTCGCCTGCCGCATCATAGACGATGCCGTCAATAAAGCTGGTGGGTTCTGCGATGGTGATACTCTGAACATTGCTCCAGTTCGTATGAAATAATATGCCGCTGCAGGGGGCAGCAGCATAAACTGATTCAGTGAAGAAATCCTTCAGCCGGGAAAAGCATCTATCGAGAAAACTGTTGCCAGACATGTTCTGATAGACAGGAGCCGTTACTCTCACCCGGTAGTAATAGGTAGCGGTTATAGTTTTAGTGAGTAGTCTCTGAGTAACAGAGTTGGCAGCATAAGATACGGCATTTGAAAACCCAGGATTATCGGCTTCCTGAAGTTCGTAATGCGTGGCGCACTCTACAACAGACCACCGCACGAAATAGGTGCCGTCAAAATTCGGGTCTGTGGGTTTGTAGAGGTAAGGGGGCGAAGGAGGTGTTGGGTAAGGATAAGGACGACTGCTTGTTAAGAGAGATTCGGCAAATGAGAAAGTGAAGGAGATAGAGACAACGAAGAGCGCTGCCGCCAGGAAGATTTTGAACGAAGGCTTGTTCATCTTGCTCCTCCTTGTGAGGCCCTCTCTTTTACCCAGCACCAATAAAAAGAGAGCCTTCCTGGCTCCTGGGATCGACCTTAGCACAACCGTCCGGATAGTGTCAAGAAAATAAAAAAGGAGCCTCGCGCCTTCTTTAGTTTAGCAGTTTAGCCGGGAGGCCACGAAAAAGTTCTTCCTCCCAGCAAATGAAGATGAAGATGAAACACCGTTTGCCCCGCATCCCGATTGCAGTTAATGACATAGCGGTATCCGCGTTCGGTAACTCGGGCTTCCCGTGCCAGGCGGTTTCCCACCAGAAACAATTTGTCAATCAGATGGGCATTCTGGTCGGAGACGTCGCAAATCTTTGCCACATGGGACCTTGGGATGATGATGACATGGAGAGGGGCTTGGGGATTGGTGTCCTTGAAGGCAAGGGTGTCTTCATCTTCGTAGACGATTTGACTCGGTATCTCTTTTTTGGCGATCCGGCAGAAAATGCAGTTTTCCATACTGACAGTATACCAAAACTTGTTTCCCGGGCGCAACGGAGCGTTTACAGGAAGTGAGTTTTGCGGTATGATAAGGCTGCTATGGCTATTTACCAGAAATTCTATGTTCTTCGGGAAGCTCCCTTCAATGTCACCAGCGATCCCAGTTTCCTTTATTTTTCCCGCCATCACAAAGAGGCCTTTTCTCATTTTCTGTATGGAATCAAAGAGCGAAAAGGCTTTCTCCAGCTGACGGGGGAAATTGGGTCCGGAAAAACAACCCTCTGCCGCGCCATTTTGGATTCGTTGGATGAAAAGACAAAAACAGCTTTCATTATGAATCCGAATCTTTCGGCGATGCAGCTTTTAAAGTCCATCGTCGGGGACTTCGGGATTCAAACCAAGGCGCGCAATCGCATGGACCTCATGGATGCCCTCAATCAGTTTCTCATCGGCCAGCTGGCCGAACGGAACAATGTTGTCCTGATCATTGATGAAGCTCAGAACCTGACTCTTCCGGTATTGGAACAGGTCCGCATGTTAAGCAATTTGGAAACGCGCAAGGAAAAACTGCTGCAGATCGCCTTGGTCGGGCAGCCGGAGCTCCGCAACAAACTGGATGATCCTTTGTTGCTTCAACTCCGGCAGCGAATCGGGGTGCGCTATCATATCTCACCCTTGGATGAAGACGAGGTAGAGCAGTATATTTATCATCGGCTTCATGTAGCAGGATCTAACGGAAGCATTCATTTTTCTCCAAAGGCCGTTGACCTGATCTACCGCTATTCCAAAGGCACGCCCCGCTTGATCAATATGGCGTGCGACAAATGCCTTTTGGCCGGTTTTGTCTACGAAACCTATGAAATTGCACCGGAAATGGCAAGACGGTGTATCCAAGAACTTGAGAATCTGACAGCCCATGAGCCTCATTAACGACGCCCTGAGAAAAGTAGAACACGAAAAAGGAACGCCGGAAAGCAACGTGAAAGCGCAGGCGTTGGAATATCCGCCTTCTCCAACGGAGCGCAAGAAGCAGCGCCGGACCTCCATTCTTTTTGTGAGCCTTGGCATCCTTTTTGCGATTGGAATGATGGGGCTTAGCCTCGGAATGCTTTTCATGGTCAAATCACAACCGGTTCCGAGGACGTTTGAAGCGCCCCTGCAAAAGACAACTCCTGTTGCGACAAAGGAAGAAGTGAATGCTGCTCCAGAAAGCCCTTCTCCAGTTCTTCGGCCGCCAGAAACTTCAAAAACACCCGCTGCGGCTTCCCCTATCCCGTTCCTCAGCCCCCTGCTCCAGAAGCCAACGGAAACCTTGTATGTTCTCAACGGCATTGTGCAGGGTGAAGGCGAGGAACTTGCTATTATTAATAACCAGATTACGCGGCTTGGAGAAGTAGTGGACGGAGCGGTGCTTGTAGAAATCCGGAAGGACTATGTCGTCCTTGAAGCGGAAGAAAAACGCCTTCAACTCAAAATCAAATGACTTAAAGACGCACCGAGAAGAGGATGATTTCAATGGCGCCGAAACGGATGCGTTCTGTCTCAGAAAAACCCTTCTTTCGAATGAGGCCCATCGCAGCGGACATCCCGGCAGTACCCCGAAAAACCACCTTCTTGTAGCCTTCCTTCCGGCAAAATTGCAGCGCCTCGTCGACCAGAAGAGAGCCGCACTGCCGCCCTCGGCATGCCGGATCGACAAAGAGGCGTCTTAAAAGAGCCGTGTCACGGTCGTCTTCTTTGATCGCGACGGTACCGACAATGTGATGGTTTTCTTCGCCGACCAGGAAGGCATTCCGGGCGCCACGATAGACCTGGGAAATCATGTCGAGGTCCGTTCCGGAATAGGCATGCTTTTCCAGCTGAAATTCTTCGTCCATGATCCGGTTGATGAGCGCCTTCACGGCGGGTGCGTCTTCTTCTTGAAATGAACGCACTTTCATATCTGGTGACTCCTTACCTTGCTTCGCTCAAGACTGATTCTCAACTCGCAACGGCACTTCTTGCAATTCCTCGAACTGTTTTGAAAGAAATTGGGTCGCTGCAGAAAGTCCTCCATCCAGGTAAATGCTTCCGACAACCGCCTCAAAGGCTTCCGCCAGGTGCGAGGACTTCATGGGTCCCCCCTGTTGTTTTTCCCCGCGGCCAAAAAGCAGTGCTTCTCCCAGATGGAGCTGTTTCGCTTTTTTGCTGAGGATTTCTTCACAGACAAAAGACTTTCTTTTCTCTGTCAGATGACCGGGCCGCTCTTCTGGCGTAAGAGAGTAAAGCCGAGAGGTCACGAAGAATTGCAAGACGCTATCCCCCAGCAGGGCGAGAGTTTCGTTCCCACGCGGAATACCCTTCTCATTCGCATAGGAGCGATGGGTTACCGCCCGTTTCAACAGTTCAGGCGTTTGAAACGTGTACTCCAGCATTTCCTCGAGGCGGTGTGAAAGCTGGCATTCTCCCATTAGGATAAGATCCGTTCGGACATGACCTGCCGGATGATGCGATAAGGAACTCCTTCGCGGACAACCACTTTTCCAATCCGCACGGGCAGCACATAACGGTTCCGGCCATGCATGAATTTTTTATCGAGGGCCTCGGCCTTGAAAAGTTTTTGTTGAGAAATTCCCTTCGCTTCGACGGGCAATCCCAATTTCTGAAGAAGCGATTCCAACCGCTGAAGCGTTTCTTTCCGGCACAACCCCATGCGGCAGGCAATTTCCGCGGCACAAACCATACCGACCGATATTGCCTGACCATGCCGTTCCCGGTAATTTCGCGCCTGCTCAATCGCATGCCCAAGGGTATGTCCGAAGTTTAAAATCACACGGATTCCTTTGTCATCCTTCTCGTCCCGCGCGACAATACGGCTTTTGATGCGCACACAGGCGGAGACGATATATTCAAGCGCCTTTCGGTCCGGTTTTTTCATTTTTTTCGACGGCAAGAGGTCCTGAGAATGCTTCTCCAAGAACGAAAAAAGGGCTGGGTCCGCAATCATTCCGTACTTCACCACTTCCGCAAGTCCGTCTCTGAAATTGCTCAAAGGCAAACTTTCAAGAACCGTCAAATCCGCATAAACGAATCTCGGCTGATAAAAAGCACCCAAAAGATTTTTCCCTTGAGAGAGGTCAATTCCCACCTTTCCCCCAATGGAAGAATCGACCTGCGCCAGAAGGGTTGTTGGGATTTGGAGGTAAGGGATTCCCCTCTTGTAAATGGCGGCGACGTATCCCGTAAGGTCGCCGAGCACGCCTCCGGAAAAAGCCGCCATGACGATTTGTCTTCCGCCTTGGCTGCACCGGACCAACTCACGAACCAGATAATCCACCCACTTCTGAGATTTTGCCTTTTCGGATGCAGTTCCTGTCGGAAGTTTTCGCGTTGGGTAAAAAACGCTTATCCCAGACCGTTTCAAACTCCGTCTAAGGTACTTGCCGTAGAGGTTCAGGGCGTCGGGATTCGCAACGACAAAAAGCCTGTCCCCTAATTGCATCTTCTTGACGAGGGGTCCGAGAGCGCGAAACCGGTCATGGGCGACGAAGATGGGATAAGAACGATGGCCAAGATGAACGATAATTTTTTTGGGCATGATGTGGTGTAACCAGTATAACAAAGAAGAAGGGAAACATCAAGCAGTTAGGACAATCCAAGAAGTCTCGACACTATCTCCACAACGGGAAAAACAAGATACTTCAGGAGTCCGGTTGCCCACAGGAGCAAAACGAGAAGCAGACCGTAGCGTTCAAGGCGGGCATAATGACGGAGAAGCGCTGGCGGAAGAATCCCCATGACGACCCGTGAGCCGTCCAGCGGAGGGATCGGAATCAAGTTAAAAATAGCCAGAAAAACATTCAGAAAGACACCGCCGGTCAACAGGATCCCGAACAAGGAATGAGGCGAGACTGCCCCGACATGGAAAACGGATGCGAGAAACACAGCGAAGAGCATGTTCGCCGCAGGCCCCGCGATCGCGACCCAGATCATCTGCGTCTTCGGTTTTCGAAGGTTCATGAAATTCACCGGGACCGGCTTGGCCCAGCCGAAGAAAATATGGATCGTCAGAAAGAAAAAAATAGGAAGCAAAATGGTCCCCCAAAGATCGACGTGAGCCAGAGGATTCAACGTCAGTCTTCCGGAAGCCTTTGCGGTGTCATCCCCGCACCGATACGCCACCCATCCGTGGGAAAACTCATGGAGAGATACAGAAATGATGATTAAAGGAAAGACAAAGAAAAATGGGACAAGGGACTGAAGTATCACGAAAGCAACGCCTTGGGGTAGCCGATATTTTTGATGATCACCTCTCCGCTCACGGAGGGTCCTGCTTCCGCATAAAAGCCCTTTTTGGGGAGACCGAATGTGACCGTCCACTCCGCTTGGACGCAGCAGCCTAACACCCTTCCCGTGGAGGCGCAAAGTCCCGACGGGACATCAACGGCAAGGACAGGACACGGAAGGCGATTGATCTGATGAATCACGCTGCGGTAAGGCTCCTGAACTTCTCCTTTCAGCCCGATGCCTAAAAGGGCATCCACCGCGAGCTGAAACGTGCCGTGCTGAAGCAGTTGTTGCTGGAGATCCGCCCCATCGCGGATTTCCTGGATGAGGCAACCGAAACGTTCCAAAATTTCAAAGTTTATTCGCGCGGATCCCTTAAGAAACTTCTTTTCGCCGATATAAAAGACCGCGATCGGAACACCGCTGAGATAAAGATGCCTTGCGGCTACAAAACCGTCTCCCCCGTTGTTTCCTTTACCGCAAAAAAAGGCGACGCTTTCGTTGGAGTTTTTGATCTTCTCCAACGCCACCTGGGCAGTTTCCCTGCCCGCGCTCTCCATCAGCACCAGTTCAGGAATACCATACTGTTCCTGCGCTGCGAGGTCAATTTCACGCATCGCGGAGGCATCGACCGGCTTCATGACCACTCTCTTTATCGTTTCAGCTGATGGGACTTCCTAAGGCGATATCTTTTTCAATCGTCACAATTGAAAGCTGCTGGGCATCTTTTGCGGCGAGAAGCATTCCTTGGCTTTCCACCCCGCGCAACGTCACGGGGTCCAAATTATTCACCAAAACACAATATTTACCCAACAGTGCTTCTTTTGTGTAATAGGTGCGGATACCGGCCACAATTTTTTTCTTGACCCCGCCCGCATCGACTGTCAGAACATAGAGCTTGTCCGCATTGGGATGGTCTTGAACTTCCAGGATGCGCGCTACGCGAAGATCCAGTTTTTTGAAATCATCAATCGTTGCCATTTACTTTTCTTTCTTGGAAGACTCTTTTTCAGAGGCAGGGGCTGCGGACTTGGCCGCTCCTGCTCCAGGCTTGGCGGGTCCCGCTGCAGGTTTGTCCGTTCCTGCCTCTGCTTGCGCCGCCTGGGCCTCTGGGGCAGCTTCTGTTGCCTCTGCGGCCGCTTTCTCCTTCTTGACCTTGATCCGGAGGGTCTTGATCTTAGGGAGACCAAAGGGAGAATCGTCTTCTTTCCACTCTTTTTTGTCTTTCAGAATTTTGATCCGCTCAAAACGTTTTAAAACAGAACTATGCTGTTTTCTTCTATGCCCTGCCTTTAAGGATGAATGTTGAGACATTTGAAAACTCCTTTTATCATGTTAACGATTTCGGACAAATGCATCGCCATACGATTTTCGAAGTTGTTCCAGTGCCCGATCGGCCTCGGCGCGTTTTTCATACGTTCCGATACAAACGGCGACGTGCTTCGAACCGGATATCAGAAATCCATCGACAATGCCTTTTCCCCTCTTCATTTTTTCGAGCGCCTCGGTCGCCGTAGCGGTATTTTCAAACGAAGCCACTTGAATGGTGAAACGTTTTTCCGGCCTGTCTTGTTGGGTTGCGGAAGGCGCTATTTCCTTTTCCTGCGCCGCCGGCACAGGGGCTTTTTGCAGGGAGGCGGCCGGAAGTTTCTTCATGACAGCAGCGGGAGCCAACGCGTTGACGGAATTCCGCCTTCCCTGCCGCCCCTTTTCCACGCCGATTGCATAAACGATGACAAAACCCATTACGAAAAGCAGAGTAAAAAGCAAAAGCGAATCCAAGGACACGCTCATCGTGAAATGCCGTGTTTCTGTCCGAGAAAAGAAATGCCGGCGCTTTTGTTTGTTTTCGTTCACCTCATCAAAAAGTTCTTTTTGGATTTCTGTCCTCGACGCTAAAATTTCCGGGTTAAATGATGAAATGCCTTTTTCTGGGTGTAGGCCAGAAATGCCTGCACGACATGAGGGTCAAACTGCTTTCCCGCATGACGCTTTAATTCCGTGAGGGCATAACGAATTCCCGCCTTTTTCCGGTAGGGGCGGCGGGCTATCATCGCCTCGAATGCTTTTGCCACTGCCAGAATTCGAGACCCCAGAGGGATTTCTTCCCCCTTGAGGCCCTTCGGATACCCTTTTCCGTCATAGCGTTCCGTATGATGAAGAATGATTGGAAGTACCGGTTTCAGCGCCCGAAGCGGGCGGATCATCTCCGCCGTTTTTGCAGGAACATCCTGAATGAGACGGTATTCGGCGCCCGTTAGTTTCGATGCTTTAGTCAGGACTCTTTCAGGAACCGTAATCATTCCGGCGTCATGAAGAAGCGCTGCATAACGGAGCATCTTCGACTCTTCGCGCCCCAAATGAAGTTCTTCAGAGATGCCCGCCGTCAATGCTGCCAGCAAATCGGGAGACCGCTCGCGCCCCAGAGTCCTCTGCTCAAGAATGGATGCAAGGGCCCGGATGGAATCCATCGTAAGTTTTTCCTGTTCTTCGTAGAGTTTTGCGTTTTTGAACGCCATGACCGCCTGTTCGGCAAGCGTCATGAGAATTTCGCGGTCATACAGCGAAAACGATTTTTCGTCCTTCTTCTCCCGAATGGAAATGACCCCAAAAACATCTTCATCCATTAAGGGGACACAGAGGTGGTTTTTTTTGAAATAAGGGTTGCCCGTTTTGGCCACCCATCCTTCCACCCCCTTTCCAACCGCCAGTTTACTGCGCCGACGCCGATACTGATGCGCCAGATCGACGTGAGCCCTCGGGATGAGATGACTATGGGTCGCATCCAAAAGAAGGATGGCGCAATAGTCCGAACGCAGAACCTGAAGACACAGACGCGCAAAGCGCGGCAGGAGTTCATCAAAGTCCAACGTCGACGTTAGAAGACGGTGAACGGTATGAACCGTCGCAAGCGCTTTGGAAAGCGCGGAAATTTTCTCGTTCAATTGGTGTTGGGACTCAGACTTTTTCATAGGGATCGAAGAAACGTTTATACTCATCCAGAGCAAAGCGATCGGTCATTCCGGCGATATAATCACAGATCGCGCGGTGCGGCGATTCCTGTGGAATTCGCGCGGAAAAGCCGGGCGGCAGTTGTGCCGGGTCTTTCAAGTAGACTTCGAAAAGGTCCTTAATGAAGCGTTTGGCCTTCTCGGTCATCCGGACTACACGATAGTGGTGGTAGAGATTTTTCATTAAAAACTGCTTTAAAACCTGCCGCTCATCGGCCATTGTTTGCTCAAAAACGACAAATCGCTGCGGGGCGTTTCGGACATCTTCTGCACTTCTGATGCGGTGCTCCAACAGCATTGTCTCGCATGTCGTGATTAAGTTCGTGATCTGGTTGTTAATCAGCGACCGGATCATTTGTTTGGTCAAGAGCGACTCCGATAAGGCAGGGAACGCTTTGAGAACCTCACGACACGTCTTCTCCCACAAAGGAATCTTCATCAATTCCTCTTCTCTCAAAAGTCCCGAACTGATTCCATCATCCAGATCATGATTGTCATACGCAATTTCATCCGCAATATCGACCACCTGTGTTTCGAGGAGCGGGTTCTTCTCCGGTTCAAACGCATTGTCTCTTTCCGGCCGATCGAACGGAGTGGTATGCTTATGGATTCCCTCTCGAACCTCCCACGTCAAATTCAACCCTTTGAAGCCGAGATACCTTTCTTCGAGGAGGTCAACGACTCGAAGGGCCTGAACGTTATGATTGAATCCCCCATGGTCCTTCATCATTTCACGCAACGCCTCTTCCCCTGCGTGTCCAAATGGTCCATGCCCGATGTCATGCGCCAGCGCCAATGTCTCGATGAGGTCCTCATTGAGGCGGAGCGCGCGCCCGATGGAACGCGCGATTTGGGAGACTTCAATCGTGTGGGTGAGGCGCGTCCTGTAATTATCACCCTCATGATTGACGAAAACCTGGGTCTTGTATTCCAAACGCCGGAACGCGGTCGTATGAATGATGCGGTCACGGTCCCGCTGATAACACGGGCGGTACGGATGCTCCTTTTCGGGATGCTCCCTTCCCCTGCTGTTGCGGCTCTTCACCGCATAGGGGGCCAGCAGCTTTTCTTCGTTTTGTTCGATTTCAGCACACGTCAGCATCATGGACTTTCTGGTAAAATGTATTCAGCGATTCAGAAATGATTTTCACCCCTGAAAGAACAGGCATATAATTGGTATCACCGTTCCAACGCGGAACGATGTGAAAGTGAATGTGATTCTCAAATCCAGCCCCGGCGGCCCTCCCGACATTCAGTCCGATATTGAACCCATGCGGCTTCAAAACCTCCCTGAGGAGTTTTTCGCAATCTCGAAGATGCTGCACCAACGCGGAAAGCTCTTTTTGGGTCAAAGCTTGCAATGACTTCACATGCCGGTAAGGAACAACCATGATGTGGCCGTTGTTGTAGGGATAGAGATTCAACATGGCAAACGTGTAGCGGCGCCGCATAAAAATATAGTTTTTAGCGTCCTTTCGTTCTTTCGGTTTTGTGCAAAAAATGCAGCGCTTTGTTGTTCGATGATAGATGACAGCGTCTCTCCAAGGTGCCCACAACTGTTTATTCATAACAGCCTCCCTTTACCGGCGGAATGGGTCCATGCCCAAACACGTCAAGAAGCATATTCACATGGTCTAGCTCCCAAGTCCATAATCTCTCTTTTTTCGCAAGGAGGCGCGCATTTTCATCCATCCCTGCAAGCGGAACCAAAATCCTCTGATGGACGGGCAGCTTCTGCTGCGTACATTGGTTTAAGAAGTCTGTAATGTCTTCTTCGGTTATCCGATGCTGATAAAAACCTCCTATCCAGCTCCCGTTCTCCTTCTGACCGATAAGGGTCATGGTTCCGTTCCTTCCGTTGGCATGATGAATTTTTGAAAACTGCGGAAGACGATGGCTTTTTTGATCGATCTCCACCATCTCTCCCCGGAAAGCGCTGAAAAGCTCAACCATCGTTTGATGAAGATCCTTTTTACCACTCTCGCTGAAGCGGGCAACGGCCTCTTCGGCCTCATGGCGAAATTCCGAAGATTGTTCGGAAATATTCCCCGAGAGAACGTCTGCTTTTCTTTCATAACAAGCCTTCAGCCAAAAAGCGAAAAGGCGGTCGCGCAACCTGTAAAACACCCCGTTTTTCTCCAGGAGACCATCATTCAGGAGCTGGTTCAGCTTTTGAGAGACTTTTTCTTTCTTAAACAAGCCGTAAATTTCTTGAGAGGTATAGGCACGCTTTGCCAGACTCCGAAGAATGGTTTGACTTTTCCCAGAGGGATCCATGGAGTGGACATGGGCAAACCGCATCGTAAAATATTGATTCAAAATTCCCTGCGCATTGAACAAGACTTTTTCAAGGGCACCGACGACATTTTTTTTGGAAGCTTGGCGCAGTTCAACAGGAGAACAGGCAGCAAGTTGTTCGCCGAGAACGTTCAAGTAGAATGGATGGCCGCCCGTCAAATAAATGAGAAATTGCTTCACAACCGGTTCCAGCGTCCCCAAACCCCACCGCTTCTCGAGATAGTCCATGGCGCAATCGGGACTGAAAGGCATCAGATCGATGATTTCGAAATGCCCAAAGAGAAGCGAAAGGCGCTGGCGGAGGATCATTCGGGCCAAAGAAACCCGGGAGCTGGCCAAAAGGTACATCGTCTCTTTCTGGACCATGATCTGCTTTCCCAGATGAGCAAAGGGTTCTTCGATCCCGAACTCCAGAAGCCGGTCAAACTCGTCCAGGATAAAGACGATGTGTCTTCCGGTTTCCTTCCAAATGTGCGATAAGAGTTCAAGCAAAACGATGAAGTTTTCTGTAGGCGGAAGCTTGGGCCGTCGTTCCAAGGCGGCCTTGAGCCATGCGGCGGTATTGGGCGCATAGGCGCGCAGTGCCTGCAACTGGGCCTCTCCTGAAGCAATACTGTCTTTGCTAACTTTTTTCAGAACCGCATGCAAAAAAATGGCGACCACGCGGCTTGCGAACTCCGCATACGACTCCCTGGGGCGCAGTTCGACATAAACAACAACGGTCTTCGGATCATCAAACCGAACCATCAACTGCTGGAGCAGCGAAGACTTGCCGATCAGCTCAGGGCCCAAAACGGCCACATTCTGTCGGTAGCCCTGAGAAAGGCCGGAGGCGCGCTTCAGAAGAAGCTGAAGGATATCCGCACGCCCAAAAAAATCTTTCCCGACAACAGGGTCTGTGAACATTTCGGTCTTAATCACGTAAATTCTGTTTGTTCTTCGGCGGTATATAAAGAAGCTGCCCGACGCTCAATACTGAAGCATCGGGAATCCGATTCGCCGCGATGAGTTCCTGAACGCCAACCTGATATTTTTTTGAGATGCCCCAAAGCGTATCTCCCTTTTGGACTTCATGGTAAATCCCGATCGGCTCGTGGGGCATGAGGGCACTTTTGGTTGGAGGCGTCGTACATCCCCCCAGGAGAAAAAATAACAGAAGCAGAGTACGGAATATCATAAAAAGAGATCGCTTGTCACGCATTCATCAAATGGCTTGCGGTTTGCCCTCAAGACACGCCGCAGGCCTCTTTCATCTATGAGTGAGAAATTTTGAGCGGGATACGGGAATCGAACCCGTGTTCCTAGCTTGGGAAGCTAGTGTTCTACCATTGAACAAATCCCGCATCTTTATCAAAACCGCGTAAAGGTCCTAAATGCGTTGAACCTTTTTTGTATTTCAGACTTGGATAGACTGATAAGACGATCCAAACCAAAATCTTCGACGGCAAAAGAGGCCAAGACGCTCCCATAAATGATGGCCTTCCGAATAGAGGCATCATCTTCACTCCCACCCTTTGCCAAGAAACCAATGAAGCCCCCTGCAAACGTATCCCCTGCCCCTGTAGGATCTTTGATGATTTCCAAAAGATACGCGGGCGTAGAAAAGACAAAATCCCTGGTGAAGAACAAAACGCCGTGCTCCCCTTTTTTAATGAGCACCATCCGGGGCCCGAATCGGATGAGGGACTTTCCGGCTGTCGCCAGATTTGCATTTTCGGTTAAGAGACGTGCCTCTTGGTCGTTCAGCAGCACAAGGTCAACTTTTTTCAGCAGACGGATCAGAGCGCGTTTTTTCTTGCGGATCCAGAATTCCATGGAATCCAGCGCGACAAAACGGGGTCCGTGCAGTTGGTTCAAAACGGATAATTGTAACTCCGGATCAATATTGGCAAGAAAAACATAGGGAATACGCCGGAATTTTTCGGGAAGTTTGGGATTGAAGCGCTCAAAAACATTCAGTTCCGTTGCAAGCGTGAAGGCAATGTTCAAATCATAACCATACCGCCCGCGCCACCGGAAGCTTTTCCCTTTCCGGACTTCGAGCCCCTGCAGATCGATGCGCCGTTCTTTCAGAATCTCAAGATGCTCTTTAGGGAAATCCGTGCCGACGACGCCGACGAGACTGACGGGGGCAAAAAAACTGGCGGACACCGCTGAATAGACGGCTGAGCCACCAAGCGTTTCCTCATGCGCACCATACGGCGTCTCGACTGAATCCAACGCAACTGAGCCGACCACGAGAACCTGATTCATGTTTTGTTCTTCCCCCCCTCCTTCCAGGAAGTTATTAGGGAACACAATGTCTTTGCGGCGGTCTGAATATCGTCCTGTGCGACAACCGAGCGCACCACGGCAACAGCATCCGAACCGGAAGCCATCACCGTTTGAATATTCAAGGCATCAATCCCGCCGATGGCCACAAGCGGAATTGACAGGTGTTTCCGCACCTGCCGGATCAGTTCAAGCCCAACGGGCGGATAATCCGGCTTGGTCGGGGTTTGAAAAATCGGACCGAGGCCGATGTAATCAGCACCTTCTTGGGCAGCCCTCCTAGCCTGATCGAGACTATGCGTGGAAACACCCAGAAGCTTCTCTGGGCCGATTCTCCGCCGCGCCTCAGCGATGGAAATATCATCCTGTCCGATATGAAGGCCGTCCGCCCCGACGGTTCTGGCAACTTCCATGCGATCGTTGACAATGAACAATGCATGATACTGGTCGCAGATTTTCCGAAGCGCTTTCCCTGCCTCGATGAGCGCTCCATCGTCAGCTTCTTTATCCCGAAGCTGCACCATGGAGGCACCGCCCCGGATCGCCTCAGTCAGCACTTCAAGATGGCTTCTCCCGCGCTGCGCCTTGGGATCGGTAATGACGTAAAGGCTCCCTTTTTCAATGTCCATGTGCTTCACGGCTGCATTCCAACAGACCCGTGGTGGAGAATCCCTGAACAGCAGGAAAACGGAACACCTTTCCTCCATAGGATTCCACAAAACGACTCCCTACAATCTGCTTCTTTTCCCAATCCCCTCCCTTCACGAGAACATCCGGCCTAATCCTTCGGATGAGCCGCTCAGGTGTTTTTTCCGAAAAAAGGACCACATGATCCACGGCGGCCAGCGCCGAAAGGACTTCCGCACGCGCCCTTGCGGGATTCACGGGTCTGGATGGTCCTTTCAATTTCCGGACAGAGCCGTCCGTATTTAATCCCACAATCAGAATGTCGCCCAGCCGCTTTGCCTTTTCCAAGAGGCGGACGTGGCCTACGTGGAGAAGGTCAAAGCATCCGTTTGTAAAAACAACCTTTGCTCCCCGGCGGCGCTCCCTCTGAATCTCTTTCAGAAGTGCGTGGAGCGTTCGAAGCTTCGACTCCATGATCGTCATCCGTATAAGGCTTTTTCGACCAATTCGCATAGGGCGTGACCAATGGTAATATGAGACTCTTGGATGCGTTGGGTGTTATTCACAGGGACGCACATTGAAAGATGCGCCAACTGCTTCAGTTTGCCGCCCGAGCCCCCGGTTAACCCAATGGTGAACAGCCCTTTTTTTCGTGCAAGCCTCGTTGCCTCCAGGACATTGGGCGAATTCCCGCTTGTGGAGATTCCGATCGCCACATCCCCAGGACAACCGAGGCCGTCCAATTGACGCGCGAATGAGTCTAAATAGCCGTAGTCGTTCGAAATCGCAGTGATGGCCGATGGATTTTCGGCAAGGCTGATGGCCGGAAGGGCCGGCCGTTCAATCTGATGCCCAAACCTTCCCAGCAACTCTCCGGCAATGTGGAGACTGTCCGAAGCACTCCCCCCGTTTCCGTAGAGGAGCACCTTGTTGCCTTTGCGATAGGCCTCGACGATTTTCTCTGCCGCACAAAGAATCGAATCGAATACAGACTTCGAAAACAACGCTTTCTTCGCCCGGATCGAATCCAATAGTGCCTTCCGAAGAAGGTTCCGAGATTTCTTTTTAGCCAAAAAAGACTTTTGCGATTTCATAGAACTCCAAGTCCACCGTTTTCAAGCCGCGTGCAATCTCTTTCAGCGGCACGCTGACGATTTTATTCCCCTGAAGACTGACCATGTAGCCGAACTTCTTTTGCGTCACGAGTTTCACGGCCTCGATGCCGAAACGGGTTCCGAGAACGCGGTCAAATGCTGTCGGGGAACCACCCCTTTGAACATGCCCGAGCACCGTCACCCGCGTCTCGAATCCTGTCTTTTCCTGGATTTTCTCGCCGAGAATGTGGGCAATTCCTCCGAGGCGCACATGCCCGAATTCGTCGAGTTTGTCCTGTTGGGTTACAAGGTCTTCTTTTCTGAATTTTGCGCCTTCCGCGACAACAACGATGCTAAAATCCTTTCCCTGGCTATGACGGCGCTTCAGGGCTTCACAAGCATACTCAAGGTCAATTTCTTTCTCAGGAATAAGGATCATGTCTGCGCCGCCGGCGAGTCCCGCATAAACAGCGATCCATCCGGCATGACGTCCCATGGCCTCCACCACCATGACACGATGATGGCTTTCCGCCGTCGTGTGCAGGCGGTCGATTGCCTCCATGGCAATGTTGACCGCCGTATCGAACCCAAAGGTGAAATCGGTTGCAGCGATATCGTTGTCAATCGTCTTAGGAACGCCGATCATGTTGCGTCCCCTCTCCGAAAACTTTGCTGCCACGCCGAGGGTATCTTCGCCTCCGATTACAATCATGGCATCCAAACCCAGCGTCTTCATGCTCTCCTCGCACTGCCTCACCTGTTTCTCATCCTTAAAAGGATTGGTGCGCGAGGTCCCGAGGATGGTTCCGCCTTTCGGCAAGATCCCGGAAACCGCTCTTTGATTCAAGGGGATAACGTCCAACTGAATCAACCCCTTCCATCCATTGCGGATTCCGACGACTTCGATGTTTTCCAAAAGGGCCTTGCGAACGACAGCGCGGATAACGGCATTCAGGCCTGGGCAATCACCGCCGCCGGTTAAACATCCTACCTTCATGGTTTTTTCCTTTCGCCTTCTTTCAGTTAGATAATTTTCTCTTCAATCACTTTCTTGGTGCGGGGAATCACTTTTCCGACGTGAATATGAATGGCCACGGCTTCTTCAACACCTAAAATGTCGTGGAGGTGGTTGTGAATAATTCCCTGAAGTCCTTCTGTTGTTTCCGGGATGTGCGCGTCCGACCAAAGCGTCGCACGAACTTTGACGACGATGCCGGAACGCGTCGCTTTGATGTAAGGCTTGATTTCCCGGACCCCGCTGAATTCACTTCCGAGCCGTCTGATGAAATCCTCGATGGCTTCCAGCGCCACGGTAACTTCTCCGTCCGGGTTCCGGAAAGCAATGGTTCTCTCTTTCTGAAACTGCTGCACGATCATCCAAGCCAAAAGGATCGTCGTAATGAGAATTGCCGTGCCGGCACTTCCCAAAATAAGGCGGACATTCTGTGACGTGTAAAGCTGGGTGAGAGCCGTCGTCATGTCCTCGATGCGCAAAAGACGCAGGGAAAGCGCCAACAGCAAAACTCCCAGCAGAAGAATCATCAGTGCGCCCAGAAGACGCAATAACACGCTTAAGAAACGCATCTTATTCCCCTTTATTTGGTCTCTGCTGCCGTTCCATACAGTCTGTCAACAAAATCCGTATAGAATTCGCCTTTGAGAAAGGCGGGGGTTCGAAGCACCTTTCGATGGAACGGAATCGTTGTCTTTAACGGTTCAATGATAAATTCTTCCAGCGCGCGCTTCATGACCTCAATCGCTTCTTTGCGGTCCTTCCCATAACAAATGAGCTTCCCGATCATGGAATCATAGTGAGGCGTAATTTGGTAACCCGCATAAACGTGGGAATCCACTCGAACCCCGGGGCCGCCGGGGGGATGATAAAAGGAGATTTTGCCGGGGCAGGGTAAAAATCCGTTTTCTGAGTCCTCAGCGTTGATACGGCACTCAATCGCTGCTCCCTGCATTTTGATATCGTCTTGACTGAAGGGGAGCTTTTCGCCCGCCGCAATCCGGAACTGGGCTTTGATCAAGTCGATCCCCGTAACCATCTCCGTAACCGGATGTTCTACCTGGATTCGGGTGTTCATTTCCATAAAGTAGAAATTACCGGAATCGTCCACCAGGAACTCCATGGTGCCGGCATTGACATAGCCGACCGTTCTGGCGCCGCGAACGACCAATTCTCCCATTTTCTTCCTCAGTTTATGGTCCAGACGCGGCGAGGGGGACTCCTCAATCAGTTTTTGGTGTCGTCTTTGAATGGTGCAGTCGCGTTCGCCGAGCTGAACGACATGGCCGTATCGGTCCGCGAGCACCTGAATTTCGATGTGACGGGGGCGCTCAATATATTTCTCAATGAAAACGTCGGATGAGCCGAAAGCCGCTTCCGCCTCCGCCTGGCAGGCGGAAAGGGCGCTGACAAGGCGCACGTCATTGTGGGCAACCCGCATCCCCTTTCCTCCGCCGCCCGCTGCCGCCTTGATGATGATGGGATAGCGGATCCGCCGGGCGGTATTCAAGGCCTCATCCTTATTTTTCACAGGGTGGATGCTCCCCGGAACAATCGGAAGCCCCGCCTTCCGCATGACCTCTTTGGCTTTCAGTTTGTCGCCCATGAGACGCGTGACTTCCGGCGGCGGGCCGATAAATTTGATTTTACAGGACTCGCAGATTTCCGCAAAATGCGCATTCTCGGCCAAGAACCCGTACCCCGGATGAATCGCTTCGACATCTGAGATCTCGGCCGCGCTGACGATGCTCGGAATATTCAAATAGCTTTGTTGGCTGCGCGCGCCTCCGATGCAGATGGCCTCGTCCGCCAATCGGATATGGAGTGAATCCGCATCCGCCTCCGAGTAAACAGCCACGGTGCGGATTCCCAGTTCCTTGCAGGCGCGGATGATCCGCACGGCGACTTCCCCGCGGTTGGCAATGAGAATTTTTGAGAACATTTACGGATTGGGCTCGATCAGGAAGAGAACGGTGCCGAATTCAACCGGGTGTCCGTTTTCGACAAGGACATCAACGAGACGACCGCTCACTTCCGATTTGATTTCATTCATCAGCTTCATGGCTTCAATAATGCAAACAATCTGCCCGACCTCGACTTTTGAGCCGACTTCGACAAAAGGCGGGGCTTCCGGAGAAGACGCACGGTAGAATGTTCCCACGATCGGCGACTTGATTTCAGTGGTCTTAACCACCGTTTCCTTGGCCGGTTCCTCTTTCGGAAGAGACCCTATTTGCGGCACCCCCGCTGGGAACACCATCAATTTTTCGGCACCGCCTTCGATACTTCCTCCCGAACCCTTTTTCAAACGGATTCTCAACCCGTCCCGCTCCATCTCAAATTCGGTCAGGGCATTTTCATTCATCAAATTGATCAGTTCCTTGATCTCTTTAATGTTCACGTCTATCTCCCCTCCCCGTTCAGATGCGGCTTACGTACGTCCCGGTCCGGGTATCAATTTTGAGAACATTCCCAACATCAACAAAAAGCGGAACCTGAATGGTAGCGCCTGTCTCAACCTTGGCCGCCTTTGTCCCACCTTTAGCCGTATCCCCGCGCAGACCCGGTTCTGTTTCAATGACCTTGAGCTCGACAAACATGGGAGGCGCCACGTTCAGGATTTGACCGTCGTGCTCCTGAAGCGTAATGACCATGTTTTCTTTCATGAAAAGCGAGGCATCTCCCATCTGCTCCTTTCCGAGGGTCAGCTGGTCGTAGGTTTCGGTATCCATAAAGTGATAGGTGCCTCCGGCCTCATAGAGATATTGAACCCTTCGCTCATTCACGAAGGCTTCTTCGATTTTTTCGCTGGAGCGAAACGTTCGGTCGATGAGGCTGTCGGTCAGCATGTTTTTCAGTTTGACTCGAACAAAGGATGCCCCTTTGCCGGGCTTGACCTGTTGGTACCCGACAATTAAATAAATATTACCGTCAATCTTGACGGTCAGTCCTGTCTTCAGTTCATTAATTCCTAGCATGTTTCCCTACCCGAAATTAACATAACTATTTTAGCGAATATGGGTAAGAACTGTCAAGC